>DASVMB010000403.1:0-3569 GCA_036384575.1 Bacillota bacterium | reverse complement strand
AATTCATGGAGGGATGATCGTGAATTCCATCTATATGCCTTTGATCCAGACCGTCCGCGGGTTTAACCGGTTCTATACCAACATCCTCGGGCTTTTGGATCGGCATCTGCTAGACAGCCAATTTTCTCTATCGGAAGTCCGTGTATTGTATGAAATTGGCCATACGGAGAATTGCACCGCCAAAAATCTAAGTGAAGAACTAAGAATCGATCCGGGGTATTTAAGCAGAATGCTAAAATACTTTGAAAAACGTATGCTTACATACAGGGTGAAGTCCGCGAAAGACGCCCGGTTATATTATCTTTATTTAACGGATCAAGGCAAGGAAACCCTCGCGAAGCTGGAGGAACTGTCCAACCGGCAAATCGATCAAATGATAGGCCGGCTGCCTGAGCCAGATCAAAGAAAATTGGTCGAAGGGATGCAGACAATTGAGAATGTGCTGTCTGAAAAACCGGGGCCTGTCAGGGAAAAGGTGATTATCCGTAATGAACTGAAACCGGGGGATGCCGGAGATTTAATTCACCTCCACGGCCGGATCTATGCGGCGGAATGCGGATACAATCATGTATTTGAAGGCTATGTCTGTAAGACTTTATATGATTTTCTGGTAAACTACAGTCCTGAGAAGGACCGGATTTGGTTCGCCGAAGCTGGTGGCAGGATGATTGGCGCAATTGCCGTTTTCGGACATTCGCCGCAAAAGGCTCAGTTACGATGGTTCATCCTGCATCCACAATTCAGAGGCATCGGCCTGGGCGGCACACTGTTCGATAAAGCCCTCCAATATTGCAGGGAAAAAGGATTTCAGAAAGTATTTTTGGAGACCACCACCGACCAAAAAACGGCGATTAAGATGTATACCAAAGCCGGATTTCAAAAAGTAGCCGAGCATGAAAACCATGCCTGGGGAAAAAATTTGGTTGAGCTAACCTTTGAGTTGGATTTATGATAATTTAATTTAACTTAATCAAGTAACTTTGCTCTCTGCCGTACGCTTCACCGGTTGCTTTTTTGTCATCAGTTCCAACTTGTCCTCACCGACGGCAGCCACAGTTCACTTGGACCATTTGACAATTAAGTATGCAGTAAAAGCGCCAAATGCCAAGTAACTAAATATATAAGTGAAATAATTCAACGGCGATAAATGATAAGTAAATAATTGGGGACATACTTGGGTCATAATCCCCAACGCGATCCAATTGGACAAGCCTATTCCAATCCCTTTCATCCAATAATATTTGGGTCCCCGCCAATCCAAAATAAGGCCAATCAAAAATCCATTTATGCTTCCGATGAAAAAATTAACGGTTATTCCGATGATTATTCCATAAAAGCTTTCAATATTCCGGCGCCCTTGGATGATATAATCAGCGGCAAAATTCCACGAATACTGTGGTTCGGCACCCACTAATTTCAGCAATATCGAATATGCGTCCGAAAAGATGACGGTCGAAATGATACCACTTAGTACCCAAATAAGAGTTTTATCATCATCTTTCCAATTACTCATAAACGCCTTCCTCTCTCATTGCGATTCATGTTCGGAATATCTATCCCTAACCAGCCTGTCCTGAATAGTATTTCCATTAATACTCCAACTATGGGGGCTTCCAAGCAGAATGCCTTCGTATTTAAAACCAAGATGGTTGGCCATTAACTGCTCATATACATGGTTTTGATATAATCCCCCTATTCCCCACGAAAAACAACTCCCCTTCCACCGTTCAAGCCTCTTTGATGAGGCTTCTTCAGATGAAAAGAGAGCATTTTTAACTGATCTGTCAATCGCCGGAGCAACAACCCAAACACCTTACTTAAATCTCCAGCACATCCTGCCAGTATTACTTCTTCAGTCCCCCAATCGGATGTTCCTGCCGTAGGCTTCGCTTGAAACTTTTTAAAACGAGGTCATGTCGGGATTTTGGGAATATCCACAGCAGCCTTTAAGATCGGCAATCATCCGCACATCCTCCGCCGCAAGCTCAAAATCGAAAACCTCGGCGTTTTCCTTGATGCGGGCTGCCGTCACCGATTTGGGCAGGGGCAAAAAGCCCATTTGCAGGCTCCAGCGGATGCAGATCTGAGCGATGCTCTTGCCGTACTTTTCCGCCAGGGCCTGCATTTCCGGGACTTCAAAGATCGAACCTGCTCCCAACGGACTGTACGCTTCAAGCAGGATGTTACGGGCCTTGCAGTAGGCCACCACCTCATCCTGGGTTTCCCCGGGGCAAAGCCGGATCTGATTGACCATCGGTGTAATCGTCGCGGTTTTCATAAGTTCATCGAGATGATGCGGACGGAAATTGCTGACCCCGATGGCCCGGATACGGCCGCTTTGATACAATTCCTCAAACGCCTTCCAGGTGCCGGCGTTGGCTTCCTGCCAGCAACTTCTGTACTTGACGGGATTCGGCCAATGAATCAGATACAGATCCAGATATTCCAGATCGAGATTCTTCATGGTCTGCGCAAAGGCAGCCATTGTCTCCTCATAGCCATGGGCTACATTTTGCAGCTTGCTGGTGATGAAAATCTCTTCTCTGGGAATGCCGCTTTGCTTGACGGCGCTGCCGACGCTTGCCTCATTGCCATAGGCTGCCGCGGTATCAACATGTCGATACCCAAGTCTAATGGCTTCCTTCACGGCAGACACCGCAATCTCTCCATCGGGCGCCTTCCAAGTACCAAAGCCGATACAAGGAATTTGAACCCCATTGTGTAAATGGTAGCAATCCTTCAATGATTTCATCAGAATTCCTCCTTGAGGATATGGCCTAAGATGAAGTATAGTATAATTGTAAATCTTAACGTTAACTTTAAGTCAATCCTAAAAATAAAACGAGGAAGGGAAATTGTATGGATTACTCGATTAAACAGGTATCGGAAAAAACCAACCTGAAAGCATATGTGTTGCGTTATTATGAAAAGGAAGGCTTGCTGCCGCTGGTGAACCGGACTAGAAGCGGGATCCGCCGTTATTCGGAGGAGGATTTGGAATGGCTAAGCCTGATTTGCTGCCTCAAAAACACCGGAATGTCGATTAAGCAAATCAAAGATTTTGTTGTACTCAGTCAACAAGGCGGGGAAACTCTCAAACAACGTTGCGAGATGCTGATCGAGCACAAGAAAAACGTGGAAGCCCAAATCGCGGAGATGCAAAGGCATTTGCAAAAGGTGGATCACAAGATTGAGCGCTTCACGGAGCAATATGAAAGATATATGGCGGAGCACCCGGATGATTCCGCAGTCATACCCAAAGTCTGCTAAGTAAGGATAGTTGGCCCTATTCCTATAAAGAAGAAAACATCTTGGTTTCAAAGGAGAACAATATGCTCATCGGAATCATCAGCGACACTCATGGTTCACTCACCGCCTGGCGGTTGGCTTACGAAAAATTCTTTCGCGATGTCGACCTGATCGTTCATTGCGGGGATGTTCTCTATCACGGCCCGCGCAACCCGTTGCCGGAGGGGTATGATCCGAAAAGCCTCGCCGCTGAACTGAACTCACTCCAAAAACCGATGATTGTCGTACGCGGCAATTGCGACGCCGAGGTCGATCAAATG
>DASVMB010000402.1:0-7331 GCA_036384575.1 Bacillota bacterium | reverse complement strand
GCGGTGGCACTTAAGCCGGAGGTAAATCAATCCCAGGCGATTGAAAGTTTACGACGGGAATTCACAACCGCCGGGATGAAACTCCGGGTGGACGGCTGGGAGAAATCGCTGGGAATCTTTTACGGAATTCTCACCGGTATCCGGGTGATGCCGGGAATGATGCTCGTTGTAATTTTACTTGTGGTTTCGCTCGGTATTATCAATACGGTACTCATGTCGGTACTGGAGAGGACCCGGGAGATCGGAACCATGCTGGCCCTGGGAACCCGGCCCCGACAGGTTTTAACAGTCTTTCTCCTGGAAACGGGAATCTTGGGCGCGGTTGCCGCCGGAATCGGCTGTATCATCGGGGCAGGGGTCATCATTTGGCTGGGATGGACCGGTATTCCGGCCACAGTGGATGCAATGGAGTTTGTGCTGGGTGGAAAACGCCTTTTCCTCAGCATTGATTGGCCGGGTTTATTCATTTCGTTTGGAGGAACAATCGTTTTAAGTATGGTTGCATCCTATTTTCCGGCGCGGCGGGTCACCCGGATTGATCCGGTTCAAGCGCTGCGTCAGAATTGAAACATTCAAAAGTTAACGCGGTGAATGGACCCAAAAGACCTGGCCGGCGGTTTATTCGCCGCGGGACCTTTCGGAATGAAGAATGAATCATGGGGGAGAATCATGGGTGAAATCATAAAAATAGCCTTCCGGAATATACGGCGCCATAAACGACGGTCGATTTTAACAGGCATGGCCATGCTGGTCGGCGCCTTTACACTGACATTCTCGCAGGCATACGGCACGGGAGTCGAGCGGCAGCTGATCACCAATATGATCGCCTCCGATACCGGCCATATTTTAATCACCGCCCATCGCCAAACCAAGGGTAGTGATTTGGAAGAAGCGTTAAGCCGTAGGACTGAATTGATCCCGAGCCCCCTGCCTTTACTGGCGGAACTGGACAAACAGCCCGGGATTGACAGCGTCACTCAACAATTGAACATCAACGGAATGATCTCAAATGGAATCAAGATGAAACAAGCCCAGATCATCGGGATCGAACCCGGTAAGGAACAGGAGTTGCTCCACCGGGTTATCCCTGCAGTCCGGGGAAGATCATTACAAAAAAGCGACCATTACGGGATTTACATTAGCCGTACGGTAGCCGCCACTTATCAAGTTACCGTTGGCGACGTTCTAACCGTAATTGCCCAATCCGTCGCCGGTCAGAGTAATGCAATGGACTTTATCGTCAAAGGAGTTTTTGATTCCCAAGGTTCTTATCAGCGGGAACAGTGTTCCTATATTCTGCTTGATGATGCGCAAACTCTGATACAAACCGGATCCGGGGTTAACCAAATCAAAGTGATGTTAAGTGATCCCGGGGTTGCCGGGGATGAAACCGATAAACTCCGCCAAGTTTTTGCCCGGAAATACAATATTGATTTTACGGACTGGCGGACCGCGGGAAAATTCTTCTTCGGGGTTGTCCTGGCATTGCAGGTTTTTAACATCATTTTATGTATTGTATTATTTATCGTAGCCGCGGTTAGCGTAATGAATACCACATTGATGTCGGTATACGGCCGGATTCGGGAGATTGGAACGATGATGGCGCTGGGAACCCGAAGGTACCGGATCATTGGTCTGTTTGTGACGGAAGCGATGCTATTGGGGATGATCGCTGCCGGACTGGGAGTGCTTCTCGGGAGCGGCGCGGCGCTCTGGACCCAATATACGGGTATTCCTGCCTTTACAGAATCAATGAAGTATGCCTACGGCGGCAATCGCGCCTATCCCTACCTAACCATCGGCAATATATGCTTATCATACCTGGTTATTGTGTTATTGGCCGTAGGTGCAGCCTTGTATCCGGCTATCGCTGCAGCCCGAATGCGACCGGTAGAAGCGTTAACGCGAAACCAATAAATATTAGGCTGTAACATGAGAGGTGTCTTAAAATGTTTAAAAATCATCTTTTGAGAGTAGCTTTGATTGGGATGATCGTCGCCGGAATCATGCAGGCCGGGGCATCTCAGACTTTCGCCGAATTGAACGGTGATCAGATCGTCGCCCGGGTGGATGAGATCATCGGTTCCAGTACCGGGCGGTACATAGCCGATATTACTGTGGTCCGGCCGGGAAAGGATGAGCGGACCAGCCGGGTTCAGGTCTATATCAAAGGCAGTGAGAAAGTACTCGTCCGTTATCTGGCCCCCGCCCAAGAAAAGGGACAGGGTTATCTGCGAATTGGCGATGATGAATGGCTCTTTTTGCCGAGCGCCAACAAATCGCTCCGGGTCAGCGGCAGGCAAAATATGCAGGGAAGCGATCTGGCCAACGACGACATTTTGAGGATCAAACTTACCACCGATTATACTGCTCAGTTGCTTGGGACGGAGTCAATTGCCGGGGTAAATCATTACTTACTGGAATTAACAGCCAGGCAACCCTCGGTGGCGTATGGCAAGTTGAAATTTTGGGTAAGGCAGGAGGATTTCATTCCGACTCGGACCGAGTATTATGCCACTTCCGGGAAGTTAATTAAAATCATGACTTACAATCAGATTCAGATGATTGGCGGTAAAACCCGCCCGACGATGATGGAGATTCAGAGTGAACTTCGGAAAGGGTATAAAACAATCTTTCATATCGTTGAGGCTGATTTCACCGGCGAAAACCCGGATCAACTTTTTACCAGGCTTAATTTGGAAAAAGGTAAGTAAGGAGGAGAGGAATGAAAATTTCATTTACTTCCGGAATATTTGTATTAACCCAAAGGGTAACCCTGGGTCTCATCGGGGTTGTTATCTGGTTGGAATTGATTCCCGCGGGGATCTGCCGGGGCGCGGAACTTGCCTGGAGTGGAAGTCTCGAGTCGAGTGAAACCTACCGGAGTTTTCGTGATCCGGCAACTTCGCCTCCTGAAACATTTTTCGACAACAACCTCAATCTGAAGCTGGATATCAACGGTAGTGAAAAAGTAAGCGGACGGGTACTCCTGCAATACTATACCAATCCTCCATCCTGGTTACAGGTTGGGACTGCGGGTTCTCAGTCGGTATTCATCAATCAGGCCTACATCGATTATTCATTGACACAGGATTCATTGTTACGCGTGGGAAGACAGAAGATCTCCTGGGGAAGCGGTATGGCCTGGAATCCGACCAATTATATCGGGGCCGATAAAAACCGGGCTGATCTGACTACCGGTTTCCCGGGGGTCGATGCTATTGATTACCAGTTCAACCGGGGAGATTTTTCGGCTACCCTTGCTTTAAAGCCCATGGAGTCCTGGGAACAATGGGGTAGGGCATTGAAAGTGCAGTGGGCGATCCCCCATTGCGATCTGGCTTTCAGTCTTTTCCAGGAGGGCTCAGCCAACGCCTTCGGTACCGATGTTGCCGCAACCGTGGGAGAATACACCGTCTATAGCGAGCTTGCTTTACGAACCGGAAGCCAATTTTATGTTTCCGGGAGTGGAGAAACACCTGCTTTGCAGACCCGTTCGGTTGACAGGCATTATCTCCATGGAGTCCTGGGAATGAACCGGATTTTTGCGGACAATTTAATGATGCAATTAGAGTATTATTATAATGAAGAAGGTTGGGGCATCCCGGAGGAAAAAGCCTACTTCAATTATGTGGCGGAGTACCCCGGGGAAAGGGCCGCGTTGTCCGCCCAAAAAGCGAACCTATTTGGTGAACTCGGCCGGAACTACTTATATCTATTGATCCGGAAGACCGGAATACTTGAGGATTTGAGTCTGACCGGCAATTGCTTATGGAATATTGAAGATCACAGTTACCAGCTCACTCCGGTTTTGGAGTATCAATTGACTCAGGAAGCCGTTACTGTTTTGATGGTGAACTTCAGTAACGGGGATGAGGCAAGCGAATTTGGATCGGAGCTTTCACAATATCAGATCCTTGCGAAATTGGTTCTTAATTTTTGAGATAGGTGCGAAAAGAAATGTTGCGGAAAACCGCTTAACTCGTTTTGGGGTGTTGCTTTATCGGGACACCCCAAAATCATTTCTTCAAATATAAACAATAAAGATCCTCAACATTCTTCGGAGATGATTGCTACCCTTTGGCGCCAAATATCATCCTTCCTTCTTTCAAATCTCTTGTGTAAAAAGAGTTAATGGATTTCAATAGCCGTAAGCGGATAGATCTGGTATACTAAGAAAGTGTCTTTTGATACTTGGTTTGTTTAGAATGGCTTGGCTGGAGTAAATAAACCGGGTTTTTAAAGAACAAATCGTCAATTAAGGGAGATACACTTGCATGGATACCGCCCAACAACTAGGAACAGGAAGCGTCGCCAGATTATTATGGAATTTTTCATTACCCGCCATTGTGGGTATGGTGGTGAGCGCGCTTTACAATATTGTGGACCGGATCTTCGTGGGCCATGGGGTGGGGCTGTTAGGCATCTCCGCAACAACGGTTGCATTCCCCATATCCATCATCATTCTGGCCTTTGGCCTTTTGATCGGGATCGGGGCGGCAGCCACTATATCTATTAAACTCGGCCAGGGAAAACATGTTGAGGCCGAACAAATACTGGGAAATGCTTTGATATCGTCAATCTTGATATCGATCTTTGTAACTGTTTTAGGACTGGCTTTTGAAGAGCCGCTTCTAAGGGCCTTTGGAGCTAGTTCTGAAGTGTTGCCCCTCGCCAAGGAGTTTGTCACGATTATCATTGCGGGGACAGTACTGCAGTTGATCGGTTTGGCGCTGAACAACATTATCCGCGCCGAGGGCAATCCGCGGCTTGCCATGGTGACGATGCTCATTGGGGCGGTTTTAAATGCCATCTTTAACCCGTTCTTCATTTTTGTCCTGCATTTGGGGATCAGGGGTTCGGCCCTTGCGACTATCGTCTCTTCCACGGTCAGCTCGGCCTGGGTTGTAGCATATTTTATTGGAAAGAAAAGCTTACTGAAACTGAAATTCGAAAACTTAAGGCTACGGTGGACGGTTGTCGGCCAAATTTTAGCCATCGGAATGGCCCCGTTTCTCTTTCAATTGGTAGCCAGCATAATAACCGTGGCCTTTAATTTATCCCTTGAATCTTACGGTGGAGATGTCGCCATCGCTGCCATGGGCATCATCAACAGCGTCTCAATGTTGATTCTGATGCCGGTGATTGGGATCAATCAAGGCGCTCAGCCGATCATCGGTTACAATTACGGCGCAGGTCAACTGGCCCGGGTAAAAAAGACCCTGGAACTAGCCATTTTAGGCGCCACGGCCGTGACAGCCGGAGGTTTTATCCTGGTGCAACTCTTTCCCGGAGCAATCATGAGTATCTTCGCCGGCCCGGATAAGGCGCTGCTTGAGATCGGCATCCCGGGGCTGCGAATTTTCTTGATGATGCTGCCGATCATCGGATTTCAGGTGGTAAGCTCCAATTACTATCAGGCCATCGGGAAAGCCACGGCCTCAATTTTGTTAACCTTGTCGCGGCAAGTGATTTTCCTATTGCCGGCACTACTCATCCTGCCCCGTTTTTTCAAGGTGCCCGGGATTTGGGCTGCCGGACCAGTCGCCGATTTTCTGGCCTCGATCTTGACCGCCGTTTTTATCCTACGGGAACTTCACCGTATTCAAGAGGTAGGCCGGTAAAATCCGTCCCTAATACAAGCTAACAAAGGAACATTTTTCATTTAAATTACCTTTCCGGGCAAATCTTCAGCAGCCGTTGAGACTTTTATTCTCAGCGGCTGTTTTGTATTGCGGTGATCATCCGCGCCCCGAGTGGAGCAGGGGATAGGTCAGAGGGGAGTCTTACAAGTAAAAAAACTCTTTGAGCAGGTGAGTTAATATCCAATTGATACAAAATTCCAGTTATATTTGACATCAATTATTTCATAGAATATAATATACTTATAAAAACGTTTACACTATTTGAGGTTGTTATGAACTATACGATTCACGATGTAGCCAAGAAAGCCGGTGTTTCCATAGCCACCGTTTCCCGGGTGTTGAACGGGAAGGATCGGGTCAAGGAAGAAACCCGGAAAAAAATAATCTCCGTCATTGAGGAACTAAATTACGTTACGAACTTTTCAGCCACCACGCTACGAAAGAACCGGACGAACGTCATCGGCGTGATTGTGCCGGAGTTAACAGCTACATTTTATGCGGAGGTCATCAAGGGTATCGAAAACAAGGCCAACGAGTCCGGTGTGCGGATGGTTGTTTGCGATGCCGGAAATAATCTGGAGAAAGAGCGGGATTCTGTCCGTTTTTTATATGACCGCAGTGTCGACGGGATGATCTTTATCATGCCCAAAATGACGGATGAAGAGTTAATCCGGATCAAATGCGACCGCCGGCCCATCGTGCTTTTTGGCCGGAACATGCAGCAACACAACATTCCAACCATTACCGTGGATAACCGTTTTGGAGTTTACGCTGCGATACGTCATTTTTATTCCCATGGCTTCATGAAGATTGCCTATATCGGCGGCATTGAAGAAAATCATCTTCCGGATCGCCGTGAACGGTTGGAAGGTTATAAACAGGCGATTATAGATTGCGGGTGGGAACTCAGGCCCGAATATATTGAAAATGGTCTATATTACGAAGAGGCCGCAGGTAGCGCCTTTGCCCGCCTTATGAAACTTCCCGACCCGCCGGATGCTGTTTTTTGCGGTAATGACGAAATGGCCTTGGGAGTATTAAAAGCCGCCAGGAAAATGGGTTTTAAAATCCCCGAACAAATTGGATTGATAGGTTTTGATAATATCCGGATCTGTCAATACACCAGTCCTACCCTGACAACTGTCAGTCAGCCCGCCTATAATATCGGCGTACTCTGTTGCGAGAAATTGATTCATAGCATCAACAATCTTGATACCGAGGTTGTTTATTCCAACCTGCTTATCCAACCGGAACTTGTGGTCCGGGAATCTTGCGGGTGCTGAGCAATGAAGGCTTTTTGGCAGAGAAAATGTAAACGTTTTTACAAACATCATCTACCGGAGGTGTTCAGATGGCGTACCCCAATGAATTAGAACCGGGATCAGCCGGTGGTTACGCAGAAGTTGAAATGCTGCGAACCCACAGAAAACGGCGGGTATCGTTTTGGGCCCGGGTCCGTGACTACCGTTGGCTATTACTGATGATTCTACCAGCGGTCTTGCTGCAACTTGCTTTTTCATACGTGCCCATGGCCGGAATGTTAATGGCTTTCCGGAACGTGGATGAGTTTCATCTACCGTTCGGTACCAAATGGGTTGGATTTGCCAATTTCCAATTTTTGACCGATATTTATTTTTGGCAGACGGTCCGGAATACCCTGGTCATTGCCGGCACTAAGTTTGTAAT
>DASVMB010000401.1:0-12120 GCA_036384575.1 Bacillota bacterium | reverse complement strand
AGGCTAACATCTCATTCGTGCCGAAAGCACCAGTTAAACCGGTTCCCATGATGATACCTCCTCGTGTATAAATCCGTGATAGTTTTCAGAAATCGGGTGGGGTCTGCTCAAACCTGAACCCTATCCGGCAGCGCGCCAGTGATGGGAGAAGTCTCTGCTCCACCAGCGCTCTACTGTAATATAATATTTTCGTTTTATTCCGGGTTAACCGGACCAAGGTAACATTTATCGAGGCATTTGGTATAAATGAAACTAACCTGTACCCTCAATTCGGACCCGAGTCTAGCCGAACCATTTACTCATGAATGATAATAGAGCGTTTTGAATGGAGGAATCTCTTTTTCTCAAAAACGGCTCTTTCTCCTTCCCGGCCTTATCCATTAATGAGGTCATTATTTGATAAGCACAGACCTGCCGGAGATGATCCGCTTCAAAACCGGCACCGGATTGGGCTTTATTGGGGGTAAGCTTAAAGATTCGTTCCAGGTCCAGAACCCCGGCTCCTTGAAGATTCGTGCCCAGTCCGATATCCCGGGCGTTTTTCAAAAGTTGCCGTTTGATTTGATCCGGCTTAAGCTTGGGCCATTTTTGAACGATCTGGGCCACAGCCCCCGTAACCACCGGGGTGGACATTGAGGTACCGGAAAGGGAACGATACCCCCCATTTTTCCATGTCGAAGTGATATTGGTTCCCGGAGCCAAAATATCAGGCTTCATCAAACGATCAATCGTTGGCCCGCGGCTTGAGGTATCGCTTAAGCGATCATCCGACGGCGAGAGTGTCTGCTGATCATCAAGGTTCCCGACGGTGATGGTTTTTGGATTGATTCCGGGTGAATCGATGGTGCCGGAGTCCGGTCCTTCATTCCCCCCGGCGCAGCAGACCACGATCCCTTTGCGCCAGGCAGCTGTGGCGGCACGACATAGAGGATCGGAACGGTATGACTCTTGGGCCGCAGAACCCATCGAGAGGTTGATCGCCCTTAGTTTTAAGGTGGCGAAGTTATTAATGCACCACTCGATACCGGAGATGATGGTTGAGATCACACCTTCGCCATCTTGATCAAGTACTTTGATACCGATCAAACGCGTTTCCGGCGCCATGCCGGTGTATTTTCCGTCGGACTTATATCCGTTTCCGGCGATGATCCCGGCGACATGGGTGCCGTGGCCGTTATCATCATACGGGTTTTCCTTGTGATTCACCAGATCGTTCCAGGCCAAGATGCGGTTTGAAGGTGTTACCAAATCGGGATGAGGATAGATCCCGGTATCCAAAACCGCCACGTTAACACCTGTTCCCGTAAAACCCGCTTGTTGTACCTGCGTACCCCCTACGGTAGGAACGGCTACATCCAATAAAATCCGGACCGGTGCATCGTGCCATATTTTATGTACATGGCGTGAGTGCGCCAACTCTTCAAGGACTGAATAGGGCAATTCCACTGCCAAACCGGGAAACAAGCCGATCTCGCGATTGACTTTTCCCTGGTTGTTTTCGATGAGTGAGGTGATGCGATCCGTTTTTCTCCCCGAGTGTTCGATGATTACCCGGAGGGGTTTTTCCGGACGTCCGCTGAATTCCGGATTGATAAGTCTTGTCGACAGCTTTTGAGTCCAGTCCTTTCCCGATTTACCCATACTCCGGATGTTAAGCTTTTGGAACATGCAATCACCACCAATATTTATGGATCTACACCATTATATGCAGCATCGGCCGGTGATTTCTGGCTAATAGGCACGATTTTTATTCATGCTTCGACGAAGCGATGCCCTACTCAGGATGATATCGAATGGCAAATGATACCAAAAGTCATCTTCCGTTTCAAGGAAAAATGCCATCTGCTGTGATAGAAGGTACAAACACTTGGGGGAGGTGAATACGATGCTCACTATGCCTCATGCCTAGTCAACCAGTCTTCCAACCACCGGATAACCCGAGAGTGAAACCGGCGCGTGTTCACGCAGGAAAGAACCGGTCAGATCCTGCCCTGCCAGATGCATGAAGTGTTTGCCCTGAATGAAGACAGTGGTGAGATCGAACACCGTACCGTTGACTGCCACATAGGACGGTTGCCCGTTTTGACCGTTAAAGCGGGCGAGTTCTGCCCGGGTAAAGTTCCGGGAGGGGGTTTCTCCGCCAGACATTCAGTACCCACCTTTCCTAGACTTCCAGATCGAAGTGAATTTGGTTTTCGCCTTGCCGGGCGATGAAATGTGTAGCGCAGGAGAGACAGGGATCAAAGGCTCGAATGATCCGGCCTACCTCCAGAGGATGTTTTATATCGGCCAATACTGTTCCGACCAAAGCCGCTTCCGCCGGGCCGCGTTCCCCGTGGTCATCCTTGGGTGAAAAATTCCAGGTACTTGGGGTAATCACCGTATAGCGGCCAATCGTCCCGCCTGAGACCATCATCGCATGGAGCAGGGGCCCTCGAGGCGCATCGTTGATTTGAATGGCATCACTCCGGGGAACCCCGGTCGGTTGGGCAGTATATCTACCTGTTTGGGGTAGATAATTCATCCATTCCTCCATCCATGAAGCAATCAAGGCCGCTTCCTCAGCCCGGGCCGCCAGGCGGGGAATCGTTCCGGCGATTGTCGTTCCTGTCAGCCCGGAGGCGATTACCTTTCTGGCCAGCGGTCCGCCTTCAAAGGCCAGACCTTGATATCGCGGCGCTTTGACCCAGCTATATGCGCCGGGTTTCTCCGGCAACGGATTTTCCGTGGTCTCCTGGTACCATGAATAACGGATATCCTCACGGATCGCTCGGGGATTGATGGTTTGAGGCCGGCCGTCAACCATGATGCCGGCGGGGAAATGCCCTCCATAACGGGGATCGAATAAACCGAAACAGAGGAAGCGGTTCGGTCCGGCGCCGATGGTTTCATAATCCGGATATCTCTCGGCGATGAAATGAAGATCCGGCAAGAATGCCTCATGGATAAAATCCTGCACCTGATGGAGGAGGGAGCGAAACTGGACTTGTCGGGAGGCGGTAGGGATTACAGCGACTCCAGCCGCGGTCATACCATGTTGATGGGGGATCTTTCCTCCAAAGACCGCCAGCATCTCATGGCATTTCCGGCTGGCCTCCATAGCCCGGAAATAATGTTCTAACAGCATGTGTTGCTGGGCTTGGCTCACATTTACATCAAACCCGGGGGCGGTTTCCGGAGAAAGTCCCTGGTTGATCCGGGGTAAGGCTGCGGCAGGAAGATAATCGGGCAAGGCCAGTAAGTAAAAGTGGCGGATGTGATTCTGTAAAAATTCCGCTCCGAGAAGGCACTGTTCCAAAAGTACTATCTCCGGAGTCGGCTCAAGCCCCAGGATCTTCCGGACCAGCCGGGTGGAGGTATAGCCGTGGGCCATCGAACAAATTCCGCAGATTCGCTCGGTAAAGTAAACGGCGTCTTCGGGCTGTCTCCCCTTGAGCATCAATTCAAAGCCACGGAATTGTTCACCGGAGCAATTGGCTTCCTGCACTACCCGGTTGGAATCAAGCATGATATCGATGCTGAGTAGCCCACTAATCCGGGTTATCGGACTGATCGTGATCTTGGGCATCTTGAACTCCTTTCACCCGCGCCCCGTCCGGCTCGCGGCAATTTTTCCGGAAACGGAGTCAGAAATGGGGTTGAACGGTCGGGAAATCCTGATTTGGTACAGCCGATGCAGGGAGTACTGGCCTTGACCGGCCAGTTCAAGTGATTATTCCAGAGTCTGTAGGGACAATCGCTCCCCGTAACCGGTCCCATACAGCCTAAGTTGTACATACATTCGGGATCGCCGAGTTTTTTGGCGAATATTCCATTATCGAAGTAAGAACGCCGCTGACAGTGGGCATGGATGGTCTCTCCATAAAACAGGGTAGGCCGGCGGTAACGGTCGAGTTCCGGGGGACCAAAGCGTATCAGGTGGTATAGGGTGCCGGTGAACCAATCGGGGTTGACAGGACAACCGGGGACATTGATCACCGGTTCGGAGACAACTTCCCAGACTCCCCGGCTGTCGCTGGGATTGGGACGGGCCGCGGAAGGGCCGCCAAAGGAGGCGCAAGTACCGACGGCAATAATATAACGGGCCTTTGGTGCGAGCCAGCGGATGAGTTCCAAACTGGTGAAGTTATAGCCGTCGATCCGGAACGGAACCGCGAACCGGCCACGGCCACCAACGGCAATTGCACCCTCGACCGCCAGGATAAAATCGCCGGATGCCGCGGTGGCCATAAGATTATCCACCGCAGCCGTTCCCTGATCCGGCATCAAGGCGCTCCAATAGATGACACTTACCATTTTGCAGAGTAATTGCCCCAGATTCGGCTGGACCGTATTAAGCATGGAGATGGAATCCCCGGAACAAGCGTTGGCTTCGAGCCAGATAAAGGCAGGCCGGGGAGTTGAGTCCGGTAAAGCCCGGGCCAATGAATCGAGTTCTTCCCGGAATCCGGTACAGAAATCTTGAAATTGATCCCTTCCCCCCATCGGTACCTCCAATGCCAAAGGTTTCTACATTATATGAGAGGCGGGGGGATGATATTAATCGGAGGGTCAACTACTAAGAACATGTGCAGGCCGTAAATGTCAAAACTGAATTTAACTTAATTTGAAGCAGGAATCAGCCGGGTTTTGTCTAAAAACTATATTAGAGATATTTATCGTCGCGAATATTGATTAAACTCTCAGGTTCTTTAATTTTATCAAAAATTTAAGTAAGCGTACTACAGAGGGAGTAACTGTCTGTTTAAAGTTCATCGAAAACAGGAACAAAGTCGTCAGGACGGTGTCTGGCGCGCATGGGCGCGCGAATGCACCCGGCTTTGTTGACGAAGGTTCAGTGAGACTCTGTATTGAAGTGGGATATCCATGGAATGCGGAGTTTTTTTGTTACCCGAAAGTTCTTTCCTTAGGGGAGGCGATTCAAAAGGAGTCGGGCTAAATTCACTTAAGGAGGTGAGGCCGGGAGAGCAGGCATTCAAGTGGGAGGAGGGATAGGGCTTCAAGCAACCACTAAAATACGAAAGGAAGAATAACCATGAGTAAACGATCTGGTATTTTTTTTGTATGCTGTCTTGTTTTAGTTTTCGGATTAAGCTTCACAGTCTATGGCACCAGTAAACCTAAGGTACTTAAGCTCTCCATCAATCACGCCGTCAATGATGCTCCGGTGGAACTGGTGATTCAGGGTGGAAAGTTTTATAAAAATACATTCGTTAAGCTTACCAAGGCAGGCCAACCCGAGATCTTGGCCAGTGAAGTCCGGTTGATCTCAACATCCGAAATCAGCTGCACCTTGGACCTACAAGGTCGCGCAGTGGGTTCATGGGATCTGATTGTTGCCAATATCGGCAATATCACCAAAAAAGTCAAGCCAACCGTTCTACCGAACGGGTTTACCATTGAATATCCGGCACCGATTGTGGCCGGGGTCGCTCCTAACCGGAGTGAAAACAATACCACCGTGCTTCTCCAGGTGAACGGGACAGGCTTTCGTCCGGGATCCAACGTCGTTTTACGCAACGGCCAAACGGAGATCAAGGGTGTAGTCAAGTCCACATCCAATCAACGGATCGAGGCGGAGTTTGATCTGACCGGGGCCGTTCCGGGTCAGTATGATCTGGAGATTCAAAACGAGGACAGCAAAACTGGCCTATTCGCCAAGGGGTTTACAGTCGTAGCCCCTGCCCAACCGGGTGCCCTTGAGATTAGGTCGCTCACCCCAAATCAAGGCGTCAATACCGGAAAAATCATGGTAGAGATTACGGGTGCAAATTTTTCTGATAAAATATCCGTTAAACTCTCCGGCAACGGCCGGCCGGAGATAACCGGCCTTAATGTCAAGGCGGCTTCACCCGTCAAGTTGAGTTGTTTTTTCAATATTCAGGATCAACCCGCCGGAAAGTACGACGTTGTTTTGAGTGATCCTTCCGGCCGGTCGGTGAGTTTGCCGGATGGATTTACGGTGGTTGCGGAGACTCGCCCTGCCGGTAAACAGTTGCAACCGATATTTTTTGGTTTCGATCAAACCGGGTTACGTCCGGATCAAATGGAGAATCTGGAAAGCAATGTGAAGGCATTACAGGAAAATCCCGAATGGTACGTAATTCTTGGGGGTCATGCCGATGAGCGCGGTTCCGAGGAGTACAATCTGGGTTTAACTGCCAGACGGGGCCAGGCAGTCAAAGATTTTCTTATTGGCCGTGGAATAGCGGCAGAACGAATCATTATCTATGCGTACGGCGAGAGTTACCCCGCCCAGGACGGCCATGACGAGGCGGCTTGGCGATACAACCGGCGTGTTGATTTCTTGGAGTGGAATACGATTCTCACGCGGGAGCAGGTTCTGTCTGAAACAAAACTAGATTGATATTTCGGTTAAAAAAAGCAAGGGGAGCATTTCCCCTTGCTTTAGTCTTGCTCTTCCGCGACTCACCCCCGGCCCCTCTCTCCCGGCAAGCGGGAAAGAGGGGAGAAGGCGGATTCAAAGCAATAAAATAGACTGCGAAGGATTGAGGTTGCGCGCGCACATGTGCGCGACTTTGGCGCCCGTCGCCAGAGAGAGCAAGAGTGAGTCATAGGCGCCAAACCAGGCTACTACCGTTTTGAGGTCTCATGATTCAGTTCCCTCAGTGCAGCAGCGGCGGAGGTGATGTGAGCGAACTCCTCCGTCAGTACCTGAACCCCGGAGGCTTCAAGCCTGGCCCGTTGCTCTTCCTTACTGATGAAGTAAAATTGGTTGGTGCGGTTATATCCAATAATGTACATTGTGTTCTCCTCCATATTAAAAATGTAGAAGATGTCACAGAATTTGCGAACATTTGTTCGTTTTTTTTATTATACCATATTTAATGGCCGATTGGCAATGATGATCCTTGATCTAAATACGGGTAAGTCCGGAATCACTTTTTACTCCGGAGTCCGCTTGGATATCGGCCGGTTCTTCCAGGTAATAGTGGCGAATTGGTTTCAGGTTTGATTCCAATTCATAAACGAGTGGAATCCCGGTGGGTATGTTGAGGTCGGAGATGATCGCGGGTGAGATCCCGTCCAGGTGCATCACCAGTGCTCGCAAGCTGTTTCCATGGGCTGCGATTAAGACGTACCGGCCCTCACGGATAGCGGGGACAATTGTCTCCCGCCAGTAGGGCAATAACCGGGCCGAAGTATCCTCCAGGCTTTCCGCGAGGGGCAACTGATCCGGGTTCAGCATTTGATAACGGGGATCGCGCCCGGGGAAACGGGGGTCGGATGGTTCCAGCTCCGGAGGTCGTACCGTAAAGCTGCGCCGCCAGATGTGGACCTGTTCCGCGCCATACTTTGCAGCAATCTCGGCTTTGTCCATCCCCTGAAGGGCTCCGTAATGGCGTTCATTTAGACACCAGGACTTGAATACCGGTATCCAGCTTTGATCCAACTCCTCCAGTACCAGGTCAAGGGTTTTGATAGCCCGTTTGAGGAGCGAGGTATAGGCTTGATCAAACCGGTAGCCGTTAGCGAATAGGATTTGACCGGCTTTTCTTGCCTCCCGCTCTCCAACGGCTGATAAGGGTACATCGGTCCAGCCGGTAAAGCGGTTGTCCCGATTCCAGGTGCTTTCGCCGTGTCGTAATAGTACCAGTTTGGTCATGGGGATCCTCCTTTGGGGTAAATGAAAGATCTCATCTTTTTATTATATTATGGTTTCATAAGATTCAAATACGGGTGGATACATCATGGTAAAAATTATACAACATTTATCCGGAAAACAGGAATAATCCGGTGGTGATTATTTTTACCGAAACCGAGGTAACCTAAGGGCCGACAGGTCCCACAGGCAAATTTCAAACCAAACCAGGTGTGGTCGATGCTTAACCGGAGAATGGCAAAGGCACTTTTTCGAAAAATGTATGAGGTCGAGGGTCAACTGGAACGGGCCAACCTAGCCGAGTTCATGCAATTACTGGAAAGACCGGTCAGGTTGTTATGGCTGAACTTCATTGCCGGTTTAGCCCGTGGCTTTGGAATCGCCATAGGGCTCACCATCATCGCCAGCCTTTTTATCGTCCTTCTTTCCACGCTGGCTAAATTAAATCTGCCGATTATCGGAAAGTATATCGCCGATCTGGTGCGAATCGTCAACCAACAACTGCGGTTATATTCGTAAATAAAGGGAGAGGGAGAAATGGATTCAGAGAAATTGCAACGGTTCAGGGAGCGTTTGATTGAGGAGAAACAACGAATCGAGGCGGAATTGGCCCGTTCGCGCAGTTTCAATCTGGAAGAGCCTTTGACCGAATCAGTCCAGGAACTTTCGGGTTACGACAACCACCCGGCGGATCTGGGAAGCGAGACCTTTGAGAGGGAGAAGGACTTAGGCTTGCGAAATAATACCGCCGAGATTTACCAACGGATCGGGGAGGCCTTGGAACGGGTCGATAACGGATGTTACGGAATCTGCGAGGATTGCGGGCGGGAGATTGATCTTGAGCGGCTGACGGCCTTGCCCTATACCACGTTGTGTGTCGACTGCCAACGCGAAGAGGAGGATCACCATCAAACCAGACATCGTCCGATCGAGGAAGAAGCATTAATGCCGCCGTTCGGGAGAACTTTTTTGGATAATACGGATAATGTGGCGACGGATGGTGAGGATATCTGGCAGTCTGTGGCCAGGTATGGCACTTCCGACAGCCCCTCCGATCTTAGCGGTGTTCCAAATTATGGTGATCTTTTTGCTGATGCCGGTGAAAAGCAAGGCGTGGTGGAAGATGTCGAGGCGGTGATCGACGTAGGGCCGGATGATATCCCGCCGGATCCCGGAAATCCGGATCAAAAAGACTGAGACTGTTGAGGTCATAACGTCACTTAAGCGCTGGGATCCAATAGATGAGTTTGGGCAGCGGACGATAGGAACTGGAAAAGGTTTTTCAGACAGGATGGCGAATAGTCCTTGAGAAATGCCGGAATCTTTTGGGCAAAAGTCGGTTTTTTGGTAGGGGGCAAATGCCATGCCGTATATTTTACTTACTGTAGCCGTAATCATCTTGGATCAAGGGATCAAATGGCTTATCCAAACCCGGATGCAGTTATTTGAGAGCTACCCCATCTGGGATGGGATGGTTTCATTGACATACGCGGGAAATAACGGAGCCGCTTTCAATATCCTCCAAGGGCGGTCGAAGTTGCTCGCCTTGATTGCGGTTGTGGTTTTCCTGGTTATCTGGTTTAAACGGCGCGATATCGCCAGATATCCACGGTTTTTCAAAGTCGGATTGGCATTGGCTCTTGGCGGAGCGGTAGGAAATTTTATAGACCGGGTCCGGTTGGGATTTGTCGTTGATTATGTGGATTTCCATATTTGGCCGGTCTTTAATCTGGCGGATGCGGCCATTCTGTGCGGAGCGGCCCTAATCATTCTGGGATTTTTAAGAAACGATGTAAAAGATAATTAGAGACGAATAGGGGACGGTTATCCGCTGTTTGATTTGGGACAGTCCCATATCCTGTCGCAGGTTTTTTCAAGGAGGAACCGCTATGACTTTATTCCGGATTTTCGGTCTTTCAATCCACGCCTATGGTTTAATGCTGGCCATCGCCTTTTTGGTTGCCATCTTCGCAATCGCCAAGGTCGGAAAACCATTGGGAATCGAATTTGACACGATCATCGATTTGGCCACCTGGGTGATTATCGGGGCGGTGATCGGGGCCAGGATCGCTTATGTTTTGACCAATTTACCTTATTTTTTGAGTTCCCCCTGGTGGGAGGTATTTATGGTGAGCTCCGGGGGCCTTGCTTTCCACGGCGGTTTGATCGGCGGATTCGGTGCCGGCTTTTGGTTTGTCAAACGGAGGGGGATCTATCCCTGGAGACTGGCGGATTTAGTCGCACCCTTCATTGCCCTGGGTTACTCCATTGTCCGGATCGGTTGTTTTCTTAATCATTGCTGTTATGGTAAGGTCTCCAATCTGCCCTGGGCTTTGCCTTGCGGGCCGGATCTGGCAGCCCGCCATCCCACCCAGCTTTACTCGTTCCTGGGTAGCCTGATTCTATTTGGGATCCTGTGGCGTTTCCGTAACCATAAACAGTTCCCCGGTTTTCTATTCCTGCTTTATCTGGGGCTTTATTCGATTATGCGTTTTATCGTAGAAATCTTCCGGGAGGGTCCGATGATCTTCCCGTGGTTGACCGAGGCGCAACTGGTATGCATTATCCTGGGGGGCGCGGCTTTCGGTTTGATCGGATGGTTCCGGCGTGGCGCCCAAAACGGGAGGCCCGGTACGGATGCGACAGCAGACCTTCACCGTTGAACCGGAACACCAAGGGGAACGGCTCGATCAGTATCTATCCGCTACCGGCGTCTGGCCATCCCGTTCTTTCGTGCAGAAATTAATCGCCGCCGGCGGTGTTATGTTTAACCAACCGTTAGGGAATGACAGGCCTCTCAAACCCGGTCAGCGTCTGGAACAGGGTATGAGAATCGTTGTCGCCTGGGATGATCCCCAGCCGCTGACTGTTGCGGCAGAAGCCATTCCGCTTGAGATCCTTTATGAGGATCACGATCTGATTGTGATCAATAAGCCCCGGGGGATGGTGGTCCATCCGGCTGCCGGTAATTATCACGGTACGCTGGTAAATGCGCTGCTCAATCATTGTCATGATCTTTCAGGAATCGGCGGTGTGATCCGCCCCGGAATCGTCCACCGGTTGGACAAGGATACTTCGGGAGTACTGGTAGTTGCCAAGAATGATCTGGCCCACCTGGACCTGGCGGCACAGATCAAAGCCCGGACTATGAAACGAATCTATCGGGTACTGATCCACGGCGCTCCGCCGGAAGAAGGGCGAATCGACGCCCCCATCGGCAGGCACCCGGTGGAACGGAAAAAAATGGCGGTCGTACCCGGCGGACGGCATGCTGTGACCAACTATCGGGTCTTGGAGTATCTGGGAGCTTATTCGTATCTTGAAGCACGCCTGGAAACCGGGAGAACTCATCAGATCCGGGTACACCTAAGTTTCTTGGGATACCCTCTGGTGGGTGATACTGTTTACGGACGAACAAGGGAACAGGTGCCTCTGGTGGGCCAAGCCCTTCATGCCGCCACACTGGGATTCATCCATCCACGGAGCCGGGAGTATCTTGAATTTACCACTGAGATTCCGGAAGTGATGCGTGTGGCGCTTGAGTGGTGCCGCAAGAATGGATAAAATTTAATAAACTGATGGATCGTATACAGTGAAGTCCTTTCGGACTTCATTTTTTTGTTATGCTTTAGCATTATCCTTTTATTCTACCCATGGGGATAACAAATTGCTTAAAGCAGCATTGACTTTAAGTCAACGGAGTGCTATACTAAAATCCATATATTGACTTGTAGTCAACGGACTTTTAAATGAGGTGATTAAACTGGCCAGAAGGATTGATGATTCCGAGTTTGTCAAAGAGTATGACATTAAGGAACATAAGTTTATGACGATGGAACAAGAAAAACGCGAGCGCGTTATTGATGCGGCGTTGAATGAATTTTCAAAAGGTTATCTGGCAGCAAATACGGATGTTATTGTAAAAGAGGCGGGGATATCAAAAGGACTGCTATTTCATTATTTTGGGTCAAAAAGGGGACTTTTCCTGTTTCTCATCAAATATACTCTGGATATTTTTTTTACGGAGTATGAAAAGGTCATTTCAGAAAGCCATGACCTTCTTGAAAATATCAGGATTGGCTCAAAACTGAAGATGGAGCTCTCCTTTCGCTACCCGCTTATATTTGGGTTTCTGTTGAAAGCATATTCGGCAATAAAAGAGGTCTTTCCGGAGGGGCTACCGGGCGATTTGCCGTATTCGTCCCATATGGTTGATGTAATGCGGCAAATTTGCCGGAGATCTAATAACGAGAAAACACTGTTCAAGGAAGGCATTGACAGTGAAAAGGCGCAGAACATCATTATATGGACGATGAATGGCTTCATTGACAGCCTGCTCCGGTATGGCGACGACGTTGATGACTACCGGGCGCATTATGATGAAATGGTAAAAGAGCTTGATGAGTATCTGCAAATTCTTCGTAAAATCCTGTATCAATAAAAGGAGGAAAATGAATATGTTCATTGATGTTACAAACTTAAAGAAAAGCTACACA
>DASVMB010000400.1:0-2498 GCA_036384575.1 Bacillota bacterium | reverse complement strand
TTGATAGTATCAATCACGGTGCCGCTCCCCAGATAGCTGTTACGTAGATTGACTTGCGCACCGGAAACCACTCCGGACCGGGGAAATCCCGAGGCGGGGTTGGTGTAGGCGGTGTCGGAACCGGCCGGTACCGGTATATTTGAATTGGAGTTGCCGCCGAATAAACCGGATGCAATATAAAATACCAATGCGAGTATTGTGGTTAAGAGATTGCCTTGCATCGGGGGCTCCTTTCAGCTCAAATTAATTACTGCTGCTAAAGACCCTTTGAATGGTTTTTTCAGAGGGGGTCCTCATGAAGCTTATTGGTATGGCTTTCACGATGTAAAGTATATAAATAGGTTTGATGCCCTGATATCCTTGAATCGGTTCAAACAGAAAGATGCCGCGCTTTAAATAGGATGATTCTCCTCAAAACAGGCAAGACCTTTAAGAACATCCCACCAAAAAGGGGATGCATCTCCGAAGTGTGAATAATAAGGTAAAAACGGAATATCATCTGCGAATGCGCATCTCCTTTAATCACTCTTGGCTAAAGAAGGATTTCCGGAAATGAGAGCGAAGTTTTATGTTAAATATCACATCAATTAAAGGAAAACCTATGTACCAACGCGCCACATTGCCAAATGGAATGCGAATCATCTGTGAGACCATACCCCAGGTACATTCGGTATCACTTGGTGTTTGGGTCGGCACCGGTTCCCGTTATGAGGATATAAGCTATAACGGGATTTCCCATTTTATTGAGCATATGATTTTCAAAGGCACCTCCCGCCGTAGTGCCCGGGATATCGCCGAGACCATCGACGCGGTAGGCGGCCAGTTGAATGCCTTTACCACTAAGGAATACACTTGTTTCTACGCGAAGGTGCTTGACCGGCACTTCGAATTGGGTGTGGATCTTCTGGCGGATATGGTCACGAGTTCCCGTTTCGCCACGGAAGAGATCGAAAAAGAGAAACAAGTCATCCTGGAGGAGATTAAATCTTATGAGGATGCGCCGGATGAATTGATTCATGATATATTGGCCGATACAATCCTCAAAGGCCATCCGCTGGGATGGACCATCCTGGGTACCCCCGAGAGCGTCGACCGGATCGATCAGTCCGCAATTATAAGTTATCTAAAGCAACATTATACCCCAGACAATATCGTTTTTGCAGCAGCGGGAAATGTGCAATTCGACCAGATCGTGGCAGCCGTGGCAGAACGCTTTGCAAGTCTCGGGGGACTTGTCAGGCAGGAGTTACCCCCGGTACCGCCGGTTCAACCCACGGCAACAGTCAGGTTCAAGGATATTGAACAAGTCCATCTTTGCTTGGGCGCCCGTGGCCTCGGCCGACAGGATCCGGATAAATATGTGGTTTTCGTACTCGACAGCATATTGGGGGGGAGCGTCAGTTCCCGGCTCTTTCAACAACTCCGGGAGGAAGAGGGCCTGGTTTACGTAACCGGTACCAATCACGCTTCTTATAAGGATACCGGGATTTTTTCAATTTACGCCGCCACCGGCATTGAACATTTTGAGAAAGTCATGGGTTTGATAAAAAAGGAGTTGCACCAGATTCAACAGGTATTGGTAGAACCGGTGGAACTGGCCCGGGCCAAAGACCAGCTTAAAGGGAATCTGCTTTTGAGTCTGGAAAGCACCTGCAACCGGATGAGCCGGATCGGCAAGACCGAACTGTTCCACGATCAACTCCTGACCCCGGAGGAGAGTGTAGCCCGGATCGATAAAGTGAGTAGTGAGGCTTTGTTGCGGGTGGCGTCCAGACTTTTCGCGGAAGATCGGATGGTTCTGACCGCTTTGGGACCTTTTCCCAAAAACTCTAAAGTTTTCACGAGTAGTTATCATGAATACTAAGATAACCGTAAAATGTAAAGTGATCTCTCCCTTGATGGAGAGCGGCCGGATTCCGATACCGGCATATGCCACTCCGGGCGCGGCGGCATTGGATCTTCACGCCTGTTGCCCGGAGCCGCTGTTGATCCCTGCCGGGTCCCGGGGTAAGGTTCCTACGGGAATTGCGATTGAATTACCCCCGGATACGGTGGCATTGGTTTTCCCCCGCAGTGGCTTGGCCTCAAAACACGGGATTTCCCTTTCTAACGCTGTGGGTGTTATCGACAGCGATTATCGGGGGGAGATCATCTGCCTGGTCAAGAACGAAAGCGACACGGATTTTACGGTCCATCCCGGGGATCGCATTGCCCAACTTGCCTTTTTCCCTGTATACCGGGGAAGCTTGGAGACCGTCCCGGAGCTTGACGAATCGGAGCGCGGCGAGGGCGGGTTCGGTTCCACTGGGATATGATAGTAATGTTGATGTACGGTTTTGTAAACTTACTCCCCGTATTATCCTGTAAATCTAGTGAATAACGAATTATTGCCCGGGGTAAGGAGATAAAAAACAGAACCGAAAAAAAGTATAACAAAGCGGCAGTCTGAACAGGCTGCCGCTTCGCGTATTGATTTATAAAACTACGCTCTGTTTTCT
>DASVMB010000399.1:0-8261 GCA_036384575.1 Bacillota bacterium | reverse complement strand
AAAATGATATCCGTATTCATCATGGCGCAGATAAGCCTACCGGGCCAACTACCCCGGCCGAAAACCAATAATAGATAAAACCCCAAAACTGTCGGCGGCAGGACCAGGGGAAGCGAAATGGCCCCCTCCAAAAGGGCAATTGCCCAGGAACGACGGCCGGAGCAGAACCATGCCAGTGCTCCGCCGCAGATGAAAGCAAAAACCGTAGCCAGAGCAGCGGTCCGGATTGATATAACTGCAGCAGCCATAATACTATGAAAAAAGCCCGGGTCCATACCGCTTTCCTCCCTAATCGGTCAAAAAGCCATACTTCTTCAGTAATTTCCGGCCTTGATCTCCCGTCAAAAAAGCGACAAATTGATAGGACCCGGGAATTTGGGAGCCGATTTTGGTAACCGCAATCCCGTATTCGATCTTGAGCTCGTCGGGTTTGGTCGTAGCTTGCACCTGCAAGCCCTTGGCGGTGATCGCGTCCGTATTGTAAACAATGGCCGCATCGACCTCTCCCAGGCCGACCCAGGTTAGAGCTTCGCGTACATTGGAGGCATAAACCAGTTTGGGCCGGACCGATTCCGCCAGATTCAACTTGGTAAGCAAGGTGATCGCATATTTACCCGCCGGAACATATTGCGGATCCCCCACCGCAATTCGTTTTAGCAGCGGATCGGTCACTTGCGCAAAGGATCCGGCGCCGGGAAGTGTGAGACCCGGCCGTAACAGGAGAGTCAAAGTATTGCCGCATAACACTTTCATTAACTTCTCATCGAGCAACCCTTTTTTGTTCAAAGCCGCCAGATTATCGGAACTGGCACCGGCAAAAACCGCAACCGGAGCGCCTTGCTCGATCTGGGTCTGCAAGACTCCGGTCGCTGCGAAATTTAGATCGATTCTGACGCCGGAGTGTTCGGCCTCAAATGCAATTTTGGCCTCATTCATCAAGTCCGTCAGACTGGCCGCAGCCGAGACCACCACCGCTACAGGCTGGGCCGGCGCCGCATTCAGGGTTATAACAGGAAACAAACTAAGCAAAACCAGAAACAAAGCTTTCAAACATTTCATGATATTTCTCCACCCCCAAATTTGTCATTCCCTAAAGCAACATCCGGAGTTCATCCATGGAGAGCGAACCTTTTTTGACCATTGCCAGGCTTCTTACCCTCTGCAGTAATACGGCGATCTCATCATCGTTTCGCTCTATCCCCTCTTCTTTGAGAAGATGCCTTAGAACCGCGCTACCCGAATGCTTCCCAATAACCAGACGGGATCCCGTCCGCCCGATCTGTTCCGGAAGAAACGGCTGGTAAGTATGGGGATCTTTTAACAATCCATGGCAGTGAATCCCAGACTCATGGGTAAAAACCATCGCGCCGGTCAGCGGCTTCGCCGCGGGAATCGGCCTCCCGGCAAATCGCGCCACTTTACTGCAGACCCCTGCCAGATTGACGGTACGGATCCCCGGATCCATCTTCAATGTGATTTGCATCGCCATCGCCACCTCTTCTAACGGTGCGTTACCGGCCCGCTCGCCCAAACCGTTTACGGTGACACTGGCGCTGCCGGCGCCGGCACTCAAAGCGGAGATGGTGTTGGCGGTAGCCATGCCCAGATCGTTATGACCGTGAAACTCCAACTCCAGATCGGGAATGAGCTCATGCAGACCATGAATGAGTTCCCAGGTCTGCATGGGATTTAATATTCCCACCGTATCGGCGATGCGGAGCCTGTCAGCGCCGTACTCGAAAGCCATACAGGCGAAGTCCTCCAATACTATCCGGTCGGTGCGGGAGCCGTCGAGCGCTCCGACGGCAATAAACCCGAATGATTCCCGGGCATACTCGATCAAAGGCTTCAGACTGGAAAACAACCACTTCCGGTCTTTGCCAATCGCTCCCAAATGGCTCTCCGAGACGGGAAAGGATAAATGCACCCGTTCCAGACCCGCCTGAGCGGCCCGGTCAATGTCGTCCCGCCTCGCCCGGCACCATCCTGTCAGTTTACAATTCAGCTCAAGCGAGGCGATTTCCCGGATCAGATCAACCTCTTCGGATCCCATGGCCGGAATGCCGACCTCCAGCTCGGTGAGACCCAACTGGTCAAGCAGACAGCTGATGATGACCTTTTCATTACGGGAGAAGGCGACCCCCGGGGCTTGCTCGCCGTCACGTAAAGTACTGTCGATGAGCCGCGGGGGATTTGGAAAACCCGTTACTTCAGCCATAAGCATGCCTCCCAACTTCTATCCGGCATTAGAAGCAACCGGCTGTCTCATGTTAACAGCAGTTCCTTAACGGAGCCGCCGGTCGATAGCGCATCCAAAATCCGGTCGATAGCCGCCTGATCAACCCCGCCATACCAGTATCCTTCCGGATAGATTACCATGATCGGGCCGCGGTCGCAGAGTTTCATGCACCCGGTATTGGTGACCAGCACCTGATCCATTCCCCGTTCGGATAGTGCCTCCTCAAGGTATTGAATCAGTTCCGCCGCATTTTTATTTCTGCAGATTCCTTTGGGTTCCCCATTAAAACGGGAGCTGGAACAGATCATGATATGATGTACGGGCCTTTGCATGACACATTTTCCCTCCCTTCAATTTCAAGTCAAAATCAAAAGTCCAAGGTCCAATTCAACATCCCGCACCCTGCCCGGTACAACCTCCGCCGCAAGCGGAACGGTGAAATTTTTTAAAACTATTCAGGGGTTTTCCTTCGTAAACAGCAGCCAATGCCTGATCAATCAGTCCCTCAACCTCTACCACTGCGATACCCTGTTTTTTAAGGATTTCCCGGGGTGAAGCTCCGGCGGCGCTTACCAGTACTGCCCGGCAATCGTTCAACACTTTGGCCAATTGCTCCCAACGTAATGATCCACCGCCCGGTTCCGGGGTCGGCCGTTTCTCCACCAACTCAAAACCTGACGGACTTTTCCGGTAAATGAATAATTGTTCCGCCTCCCCCAGATGCCGGTTGATTAAGAATCCTTCCATGCTTGCCACCGCAACATAAGGACGGCTCTCCGAGGGGTCTAACGGCAAAGCGGCACTAGCCGTCAACAGTTCCAGTTGCACGGAAGTCATGGGCTCCGCCAGAAGTCCAGATGCATCGGCCCGGCAGCGTGCACAATGGCCCATCTGCGGCAGAATCTTCGCCAGTTTCTGGCGGAGTTCAGCCATAAATTCTTCACCCGGAGCGACTATCGATTCAAATACCGTTCCCCGGGCGGGATAAATCGGGATGCAGTTCATCCGGTCCACTCCCAATTTGCGCATCCTTTCGGCTACTGCCGGAACCTGCCCGTCATTGACACCGGGAATGACGATCGTATTGACCTTCACGATCAGACCCTTCTGTTTCAAACGGCGAATCGCATCCTGTTGCCTCTCGAACAATAACATTGCAGCGTCCCGGCCCCGGTATACAACCCGGCCGTCCCGTACCCAGGCATAGATTTGAGCGCCGATTACCGGATCCACCGCATTAACCGTTACGGTCACATGGGTCACACCGCTATCCGCTAAGGCATCCACGTACGGCGAAAGTCCTAATCCATTGGAAGCCAGGCAAATTCCGAGTTCCGGATAATTTTCCTTGACCAAGGCGAGGGTCTCCATGGTTTCTGCGGGATTGGCGAAGGGATCGCCGGGTCCGGCGATCCCTACAACCAGGATTCGCGCATCCCGTTGCAGCGCTTGACCGAGGTAGTGCAGGGCCTGCCTGGGAGACAGCACGGCACTGGTTACTCCGGGCCGGTTTTCATTGGCACAGTCATAACTGCGATTGCAAAAAGCACACTGGATGTTACACCACGGTGCTACCGGCAGATGGATCCGGCCGTAGAGACTCGCGGCTTCCCGATTAAAACAGGGGTGGTTTCCAAGATTCCAAGTCATCTCTCTCACGCTCGCTTTGATTCAGATATAACTGTAGCCGACCGGGGACAGGTTCTGCTGCTGTTCCATCAATCCATTGACAATCCGGTCGAACAATTGCTGGGTACCGCGATATCCCAGATGTAAAATCCGGGCACCGTCGATCCGATCATGCACCGGAAACCCCACCCGGACCAGCGGCACCTTCAGTTGCCTGGCCATTGCATAGCCTTTGCTGTTACCGATGATCAGATCCGGCTTGGCCTTCTCGGCTTGGATGGTTATGGCTGAAAAGTCGGCACCTTCATAGGCATGCATTGGAGAGCTCATATCCGGTGCAACTTCCGCCAATGCCGCCGCCAGCCTGCCATGCTCTTCCCCGGAAGCTCAAAGTATCGGAATGACGCCGATCTCCGCCAGGAATCCGGCCAGACCTACGACGAGATCCGCTTCACCGTATATCACGGCCTTCTTGCCGAAGAGGTATTTATGCCCATCTATATAGGAATCGATTAGGCGCTCCCGTTCCTGACGGTATTTATCCGGTATTGGATGCCCGCTGAGTTGTGTTAGTACTTCAAATAAGTTGTCGGTCTCCCGGACTCCCACCGACATCCCTATGCTATATCCGGGAACCCTACACCGCTCATTCAGGCTTTGGGCTGCGGAATTTTTGGGATTGATGATCCGTCCCAATTCGATGCTAGCCTTGGACCGCCCCATGCTCTGAATCAGGGAAAGCGGCGTACCGCCGGGGGGAATGGCCATATACTCCGACCAGATCGGACCATCCAGGGTTTCGGAGTAATCGGGGAGCATCACGAAGGCCAGACCGAAATCATTTAGAATCTCCTTTAGATATCGCAGATCGGCCGGGGAAACGAATCCCGGGAAGAGATTAACCTGGTCGATGGGGGTTCCGGTGCCGGCCAAACCGCAAACGGCCTTGATCGCTTCCTGAAAACCGTCACGGTGCGTTCCCTGGTACCCCGGAGTCGTCACCGCCACAAGCTCGGGGTGGCGGGAATCGGTTTTGGAATACTCGCGGATGTAGGATCCGATATCATCACCGATGGTCTCACTCAGGCAAGTCGTGGCCACCCCGATCACTTCCGGATGATATTGCGCAGCAACATTCCGGATGGCGGTCAGCAAGTTATCTTTTCCTCCGAAGATCGCGGTCGACTCATTGAAACTCGAGGAGGCGATATCCATGGGCTCTTTGAAATGACTGATGATGTAACGCCGGATATAGGTGGCGCAGCCTTGGGATCCATGCAAAACCGTCATTGAATTGGCAATGCCCCGAAAAGCCAAACAGGCTCCCAGCGGTGAACAAAGCTTACAGGCATTAATCGTCACCGCTTTGGCGGACTCGGCCTGATGGGTTACGATCATCCCGCTTCCCCCCTTTATAAAGATTGAACTGTGAAATACCTAACCATTGCTCTCCTCCCGGCTCCGGCGATTACGGCGGGGTGCCAGACGCCAAACCGGACTCATGACGGATGAGTGAACCTCCCGGGCGAAATTCACCATACCGCTGAACCCCGCCAGGGCTTCTTTCCGTTCATGATTATGATCGCAGAAACCGATTCCCAGCTTATAAGCGATGGGCCGTTCCTTGACGCCTCCGATAAACAGGTCCACGTCACTTTCGGTTAGAAATTCCGCCAGTTCCAGTGGGTTGGAGTCGTCGACGATAACGGTGTCCGGATCGCATAGATCGCGCAATTGCCGGTAATCTTCGGTAGTTCCGGTCTGAGTGCCGACCAATACCGTTTTCATCCCCAAGAGCCTCAAGGCCTTAACCAGCGAAAAAGCTTTAAAACCACCGCCCACGTATATCGCGGCTTTTTTGCCGTTCAGATCCTTTCGGTATTCCAATAACCGGGGGTATACGGCCCCGATCTCCTCCCGGACCAGTTCCCGGGTCCTTGCCAGCAACTCAGATCCGCCGAAAAACCGGGCTGCATTGTAAAGGGATTCCGCCATATCCTCAATCCCGAAGTATGAAACCCGCTGATACGGTATACCGTAAAGTTCTTCCATCCTTTGCGCCAGATAAATCATGGATCCGGCGCATTGCACCAGATTCAACCGTGCCCGGTTGGCGGCGCGGATCCGGTCGATCCGCCCATCTCCGGTAAGCGTGGCTACAACCTCGATCCCCATCCGCCGGTAATAATCGCTGATTAACCAAACTTCCCCGGCAAGATTGAAATCGCCCAGGATGTTCAGGGTGTATTCGCACCCGTTTGAGGATCGGCCCGGATCGGCCGTTTCGGTTCCGGTGCCGATCAACTTCAACAATGCCTCACAAGCTGCCCGGTAACCGTCTTTCTTGGTTCCCTTGAAACCTTCGGACTCCACTGCAATGACCGGAATCCCGGTCTCCCGGCTTATTTGCGCACAAACCGCCGCAACATCGTCGCCGATCAACCCCACGATGCAGGTGGCGTAGACAAAGGCCGCTTGCGGCTGATATCTGGCGATCAATTCCCGGAGCGCCCGGCGCAGTTTGGTTTCGCCGCCTTGAATGATATCAAGCTCGCTCAGATCCGTGGAAAAACTAAGCCTGTGCAATTCCGGACCGGATGAGAGCGAACCGCGGATATCCCACGTATATGCGGCGCAGCCGATCGGACCGTGCACCAGATGAATGGCATCCGCTATCGGGTACAGGATCACCCGCGAACCGCAGAAGACGCAAGCCCGCTGACTGACCGCTCCGGCCAGGCTCCGCTTGTTGCATTCCATCTCAAAGCGGTCACTGCCTTTCCGAAAGACCTGGTGTTTCCGTTCCTCAAGAATCTGCATCATGCTTCACCTTCCCTGATGACCCGCACGCGGGATTGGACCATAAACCGTACCGTATCAGAAGTCGCCAAATCCAAAAAGGTTACATAACCAATTCAAACTGTTCTTCAGGAGTGTCCCGATCCTGGCGATCCATCAAAGCGGAAAGAATCTTTTCAAGTATCCGCATGCCGCCCTGGTACCCCACATAAGGAAAGTACGAATGACCGATCCGATCCAGAATGGGAAAACCGAACCGGATAAACGGCAGATCCTCGTCCCGGGCGATGTATTTTCCGTAAGTATTTCCGATTAACAGATCGACCCGTTCATTCTTGATCCATTGATGCAACAGATACATATCCGCGGCCTGCCGGAAACGGGCTCCGGGAATATCTTTGAGAATCGCGGCCATTCTTTGCTCAAAATGCTTTCCGGGAGTCCCGGTGACGATATGAACCGGCTTCATCCCCAGGTCCGCCAGGAATTCGGAGAGTGGAATCAACTGGTCGGGATCGCCGCAAAGCGCCACTTTCTTGCCGTAGAAATACTGTTGCATATCGGTGATGATATCGACCAGCCGGCCGCGCTCATCGTTCATCGCCTCCGGAACCGGGACTTCGGTGATTTGACGGAGCGTATCGATGAAACGATCAGTCGCCCTTAATCCGATGGGCAGATCTAAAACCTCGCAACGCACCCGGCACTTGGCATCCAGCGCCTCGGCCGCCGGAGCGGATGCATACTGGCCCAGAGCCACAGTGGCGATACTGTCCCCGGTACTTTTTAAGGCGGGGATGGTAACACCCCCTTTGGGATAAAACGAATGATGCCCGGTCTGGGGAGCGTCGAGCACATCGGAAGTATCCGGGAACATCACGATGGAAATCCCCATGTTGCTTGCCAGATGTTTTATCTCACGCATGTCGGAAGGTTCCACCCAGCCGGGAATGATATTCAATTGTTTCTTGCGCACTCCGGTGGTGGTGGCGAAATAGTTCACCATTCCCTTGGTCATATTGGCATACCCGGTCACATGAGATCCGATATAACTTGGCGTATTGGTATGAATCACATACTTGCCCGATGGGATTTTGCCTTCATCACGCGCTTTGGCGATAATCTGCGGAATATCGTCCCCGATGGTCTCCGAAAGACAGGTGGTATGAACGGCAATCACATCCGGATTATAGATGGTGAACAGATTCTGAATCGCCTCTATTAAATTAGCCTGGCCGCCAAATACCGCCGCCCCCTCCGTGAACGAACTGGTGGAGGCCATGACCGGTTCCTTGTAATGCCGCGCCAGGGCGCTGCGATGATAGGCGCAACATCCTTGGGAACCATGACTGTGAGGCAGGCAGTTATGGATCCCCAGCGCGGCGTACATGGCACCCACCGGTTGACAGGTTTTTGCCGGGTTGACTACCAGCGCCTCACGCTCCGTTATTTCCTGCGGCGTATGTCTGAGAAGCATTTTAAATTCCTCCTGAAACTCATTTCTAGCCGGTTCGCTTATGCACGTATAAACCGGGTTCTTTATTCATCTACGGCCAAAGTTGCGGTAAGTTCCGGTTCTTTTTGCCACGGGGCG
>DASVMB010000398.1:0-3098 GCA_036384575.1 Bacillota bacterium | reverse complement strand
AAAGGGATTGTCCCTGCGGAAGTCTGATAAAACCAACGACCATTCATGTCCATCCGTAATCCGGTTTGGGACCGGTTATAGGCCCAGTTGCCGGAGATATCATATTGATTCAAAACCTTCGATGAATCATCGGCGTAATGTAATGTCAGATTAGGATAAGGCGATTGACCGGTAAACTTTAAATCTAAATTATGCTGCCGGTACGGATCACCATCCGCTAAATACCGCTCCCAGGATTTCATCTCCGAACGTTCTAACCGAAACGGAACATTGGACCAGTCCTCAAAACCCACACCAAACATTGTATCGTTACGGGGATGTTCCAGTTTACTCTGATCGATCAGATTGAACAGGCCATACCAGCGACTCGTAGCGGAAGTATCAAAATAATGCTTGACTCCATACTCATTAGCGCCTTTCTCTGTGACGCGCGTGGTTAAAACTCCATGGCTGGCACTGTTTAGGTAATAATTATAACCCAAACGCAGCCACCAACCCTCAGTTGCATTCCGGCCCACTTCCCACTCAAGGTTTTCATTCTCTTTTTTTAAAGAGATGAATAACCAAGGCAGGTAAACCAGGGGTATGTTTGCCTCCCAATACCAGACATGGTGGAATACGATCCGATCCCCCGGATAATACTCGATGGCCCGTGCCGTATAATGGTAATGGGGTTGGTCCAAATCGCACGAGGTAAAAGTTGATTTCTTGGTCCGGATTGATTCACCTTTGATATAGGCTTCCTCTGAGGTAAATTGCACCGGTCCCTTGATCTGGGAGTCGGTCGCCTCCGCCTTGAGCGGTGACACCCACCCTTGGTCCGATTCAAGATAATACAGGAACCGCTCTCCTTCAAATTTGGAGTCTTTCTGGGTGACACTCACGTTTCCCAGAGCCAACACAATGTCTTGTTCCTGATCGATGATTACCTGATCGGATTCGACGACCACATCCTTATAGCTCAATCGGACATGACCGGTGGCCTCCATCTGCTGTAACTGATAATCGTAATTAATCTCATCCGCGGTAAGCGATGCCGGGACGGTTTCCGCGAAAGCCCGGTTTGCAAATAGATTTAAAAAAATGAGGATCAAACTTCCGATCACTGCCGGTTTTTTCATATCTATCCCCGGTGCTCAATGGCAGTAAACACAAACAGTCCGACGACGAGAAATAGTAAGTGTGGAGCCCACGCGGCAATCCACGGCAAAATGATGCCATTACACCCCATAGTCCTCCCGATGACTTGAATGGTGTAATACCCCATGATAATCAGAAAACACCAGATTAATCCAAAAACCCGATTGTTCCTGCCTGTGAGAAGGGACAGGGGAAGGGCTAAAAAAGCCAAAACCACAGAGATGAGTGGATCGGCGAACTTCTGATGATAGTAAACCGAATAAACCGGATAATTCATACCGCTCCGTTTGTATAGACCGATCAATTGAAGCAACTCACCGGTCCTCATTTCACTGGGACCTTTTTCTTGCCCCATCATCGCCGAATAATCCACGCTCATCTTTACTTCCATCCGGCGGTAAGCCAGTTCGGTACGGACCGTCCCGTTTTCATCAAAATCATGAATCACTCCATCAAACAGCACCCAGACGCCTTGCCTAATTTGACCATGTTTAGCGGTGATTACCCGGGGCCAGCTTCCGGCGGCGCCGGTCTCGAAGATCAGTACCCCCTCAATCCGTTTCGCTTTATGTTCTACCTTGCTCAAGTAAATGAACCGGTTCTCCGGTCCCTTAAAAATAACGTTTTCCTTAAGTAACGGAAGATTTTCCTGCATCGACAAACGCCGTACTTCAACCTGGAAATTATGGTTGGCACCCGGGACAACCAAATCATTCCACCAAAAGGCCAGGAAGCAAAAGCCAAATACACCGATGAGGATTGGGCTCGCGAGCTGGAGCAGGTTTACACCGGCTACCCGGATCACATCCAATTCCCTGTCCCGATGCATCCGGCCGATGGTGATAATCACTCCGAATAGTACTGAGGCCGGGAGAACATCCATCCATAAAGAAGGGATTTGGTCAAGGAGCAATACCCAAACAAGCCGGGCGGACATCCGGTACCCGATGAAAAGATCGTTGTTTTCAAAGAGAATCTTTCCAATCCCGAGTACCGTGAAACCCATCAAGCACAAGAGCAATTGTTGTAGATACTCTTTCCAGATATATCGATGAATAATCCGCAAGAATAGTACCTCGTCTTAAAGCTGTCTCTTGAGCCATCCATAAATCACTTAAGTAATGCGTATTCTTACCGAATCCGCTTCGGAGATGCTTCATAAAAAAAAGCACCAGAGGCGCTTGGATAACTCCACTTCCCGAGGTTCGGAAAGGTTATACATTCCATACCGGTGAGTGATACGGATCACCGGATAGCGGCCCGGAAATTCATCTTTGAATGAAGTAATTTTTTTGAAGGATGATTTCTTTCAGTTTCGACAAATTCCTGCCGTTATCCAGTTTTTGTTTATATAAAACTCATTATTTGTCGTGGATTTTTCCTTCCAATTCCGCTACTTTTTTCTGAAGTTCCCGGAACTCTTTGAGTAACTCCGGCAATCGTCCCGCGGCAGCTTGAATTCTCATATCCTCAGCATGGTGCCGTGCCGGAAAGCCCGAAACGAATGAATTGGCGGGTAAACTGCTGATTACGATGGAACTGGCCGCTACCACCGAATCATCCCCTACTTTGATATGCCCGACCACACCGGCCTTACCGGCCAATGTCACTCGATCCCCGATCTTCGTGCTGCCGGCGATTCCCGCCTGGCCGCAGATCATGTTATCCTCACCAATCTGGCAGTTGTGGGCGATTTGTACCTGATTGTCAATCTTGGAACCCCGTTTAATCAGGGTTACATTGGTGGTGGCACGGTCAACCGAAACATTCGAACCAATCTCAACATCATCTTCAATGACGACCCGGCCAATCTGCGGCACTTTGAAATGTTTACCATTCACAGTAACGTATCCGAATCCATCGGCCCCAATAACTGTTCCGGCATGGATCTGAACATTATTTCCCAACTCGCAATCCTCACGAATTACCACATTAGAATGGATGATAGTACCCAAACC
>DASVMB010000397.1:0-2613 GCA_036384575.1 Bacillota bacterium | reverse complement strand
ATCCCTGATTTCCGGGATGGAAAAGTCTAAGTTGCGCAGCAGAGCAATGAGTCCTGCTCTTTTAAAATCCTCTTCATCATAATAGCGATAGGAATTATCGGCCCGGAAGGATGGCTTTAAAATGTCTTGCTCGTCATAATACCGTAAAGCCTTAACGGTCAAACCGCTGATCTTTGAAAATTCACTGATTTTATACACGGCCTCACCTGCTTGAATTAAGTATAAACCCTCCATCGCGGGGGAAGGTCAATGGGTATTTGAGTGAATGACATGAAAGCCACTTTCTAAATTATAACACGTTATAAAGGTTACATGGGGTGGCAGTAGAGGTTTCGCTTTTTAAGGAGCAAAAACACTTAAAGTTAGGATGATACCCGGAAAGCGGTACCCCGCTCTCCGGGTAGTCAAATTAAGAATACTTTCATCCAAAATATCATCCAGTAACAAGCTTCTCGTTAAACTTCTACATTTTCCTTCCGGTTCAGCTTCCTTATCTCCGGAACCAGCGGACAAAGGGCCGCAATGCCGGTGATGATCAGACCGGACAATAAAAACCAATGATGGACACCGATTTGGTCGGCGAATACTCCCGAGAGGATCAGCCCAACCGGCATGGCGAGGGAGATAATGCTGCCGGTCAGCGAGAATACACGCCCCAGATATTCCGGCTTGATCCGCTCCTGAAACAGGGCCGTTTGTACAGCACTGTAGAACGGCACCGAAAGTCCCATGATCGCACAGCACGCGACGAATAGGACAAATCCATTGGCAGGAAGCAGGCCCGAAACGGTCAAGCTGACGCCCATCAACAAAATAGATGCGGTGATCAGAGTGATTCGTTTTTGATAGCCCCCAAATAGTCCCAATACTAACCCGCCCACCAACATCCCGGAGGCGTAGGCTATTTCCGTAATGGAGACATGCATCGCCGTCCCGCCGAAATACTTCATGCTGATCAGGGGGTAAAGGGCGTTGATTGGCATATAAACGAACATATAGAGCGTGCCCACGAGCAGCAAGGCAAATAACCCCTGGTTGGCCCGGATGACCCCAAATCCTTCTTTCATTTCCCCCATGAAATTTCGTTTCAGGCTTTGCTTTTCCACATTGAGTTTGGGAATGGGAATGAGCGCCACTGTGATACAGGCAATGATTGCCCCCGCCACATCGAGGGCGATAATCGCGTTAAGTTCCCAAATGGAATACAAAAATGCCGCAACCGCAGGACTTAGAATATAACTAATTGACTGCAGCGACTGGCTGTAGCCGGCGCATTGGGTCAGTTTTTCTTTCGGTACCAACAGGGGTGTCACCGCACTCAATGCCGGTGAATGAAAGGCACTGCCGATGCTGCGGATGCATAAAACCGCCATGATCAGCCAGACCGGCAGTTCCATGGATAAGGCGATTACTGCCAAGGCCGCACCGGCCGCGGCAATCATTAAATCCGCGCCGATCATCACCCGTTTCCGATCCCAGCGGTCAACCAATACCCCGATGGCCGGGCCCAACAGGGCGTAGGGAAGGAATCCCACCATTGAAGCGATGGATAATACCAAGGCGGAACCAGTTTTTTCGGTAAGGTAAAAAATGATCGCCATTTGCAGGATAGCGCTGGTGATGAGGGAAATCGCCTGTCCCGCCCAGATCGTAAAGAAATTCCGTTGCCATTTTGAAGTTTGTTCCGTCATATTCGGTTGCTCCTTTATCAAATCGTTTTTGGACAATAAAAATGCAGATCATCCTCCGCCAGGCGGGCCTGATCTGCATATCCACGATCCAAAGACAAATGAGTATCAAGGGGCAACTTCAGAATGATACACGTGCCCTGTTCCATGTCCCGATTCGTGAAAATAAGCATGACAAAAAAGCCCACTGTTGGTGGAGGGTAACTTAGCGCTCTTTTGCCAGCTTATCTTAAACGAATATGGTGCATGGAATCAGTATCCTCCGGAACTAAAGTGTAAATTGAAAAGGTGAAGCTAAAAATCTAATTGGCTGTGTTTGCCACTTCACTCTTTAAAATTTTTGCAGAATGGTTGTTTTTTACATCAACGAAAGGAAATAGGGGAATCAACCAGCTGACAAAAACATTATAGCGTGAATGCACAATGATTACAAGTATCGCCTCCGAATGAATAATCAGTACGGAAACTTGTAATATCCGGCGCGATGATGATAAACTAAATGGGATACTTTATATTTCATTCTTTCTTACCGGAGGTATGGTCGTGATGAAGATTATTCTGGCCCCCGATTCATTTAAAGGAACGATGAGCTCGATAAAGATTTGTAATATCATGTCTGCTGCCATCCGAAAATATTTTTATGATGCGGAGATCATAAAAATCCCGGTGGCCGATGGCGGTGAGGGAACTGTCGAATGTTTCCTGGAAGCGGTCGGAGGAAAAAAGGTGGCAGTTCGGGTAAAGGGGCCGTACTTTGAGGAACTGGATTCATTCTACGGCAGGCTCGCAGATGAGAAGACTGCGGTGATAGAAATGGCTGCCGCCGCCGGACTGCCACTGGTTGAGAATAACAAGAATCCGTTATTGACAACCACCTATGGCGTGGGTCAACTCATCCGACATGCCGTGGAGGGCGGTTGCACCA
>DASVMB010000396.1:0-4057 GCA_036384575.1 Bacillota bacterium | reverse complement strand
GAAGGGCAGGAACCGAAGATTGCCTTTTTTGCCGGTCTTCCCGAAAAAGGAACCGGACTCTATTCACGAATACCACTTTTGGCTGTACCCCGGCTTAACGACGAGGCGGAACTCAATATCTGCCGGTATACTGTTTTTTCGAGGTGCGCCGCCTACTATATTACGGAATGGGCGGATTTTCTGGCGGCGGTCCGGATCTTCGTAAATGCCGATCATGAGATGATATTTACGATTTTGGCCCGTAACCGGACTGTCAAACCCCAACAGATCTTTCTGTCATCTTTCCTCAATCCCTTCCTCGCCCATGACATCGTTGAAAATGCCGAACATCGCTGGTTCAGGGAGGTAAGCATTATCCGGCCGACCGGCTCCCCCCACGAATTGCCAAGCTTTATGATTAAGGTTAATGAAGACCTCTCCAGAACTCAATCCCTCTCAAATTACGGGATCATCCGGCGCAAAATCGTCCTGGGTTCTCATTGCAGAATGACTGGTCATCAGGAGACCGCTTCCCGTTATCAATATGTAGGCGGAATCCGGGGGAACCTGAATGATCCGTCCTCCTTGAAAAATGGCGGCTTCGGAAGGGAGAAAGCCGTTTGTGCCTTTACCGAATCCGGCATTGCCGGTGACATCATACACCTGGAGATCGGCGCGGACGAATCCGGCCGGCTGGATACGGTATTCGGGTATTGCTTCAATGCGCCCGACCGGGAACGTCTATTGGAAAGGCCAGTCGATTGTGACCGGATTGAAGGTGATTTATCCCGGGCAGAACGGGAGGAACTGGCCGGAAGTCACGGATTAAGCATGGAAATCGGTCCGGCGAACCAGGAATGGTTGCGGCCTCGGGTATGGAACGCTTTTTTTGAACACTTAAAGAAACAAGTTGAATTTTGTTCCCTGATCAAAGGTTACGTTCAATTGGCTACCACCTCGCTAATCGGGATCCGTGATATTTTTCAAGCCTTGGAGGGGTTGCTTTTTTGGCAACCCGAAGTTTGCCGGGCTAAGATTTTGGAGGCACTCGGTTTTATCTTCCCGGACGGCCGTTGCCCGCGTCAATATTCATTGCCGCCTGAAAATGGCGGTTCACCGGTGATGGATCTCCGCCCCTTCATCGATCAGGGGGCTTGGGTGATTGCATCCATCATCACCTATCTCCGTGTTACCGGTGATTTTGGATTTCTCGATGAAAGCTGCGGGTATTACGAGATCATTGACGAAAAGGCTAAAACTGTAAGGAAAAGCAACATACAGGATAACGTTCTGGGACACATGCTGCGAATTATGGATTACTTGATCTCCAACCTTGATTCAAAGACTCATTGCCTCCATGCGCTCTATGGTGATTGGAACGATGCCCTCGATGGATTGGGAGTGAGTTACGATCCTGAGCGGGAGTACGGCTCCGGTGTATCGGTGATGGCCTCATTACAGGTTTATCAAAATCTGCTTGAGATGATGGAACTCCTCCAAAAAATCGACCCGGAAGAGCATGCCGCCAGAATCTCCCGTTACCGGGCGACATTAAATTCACTACAGGCAGGATTACTGGAATATGCGGTGATTACCAATGGACCGCAGCAACGGATTGTGCACGGTTGGGGTGATGATCGAAGATATCTGGTAGGAAGTTTCAACGATCCTGACAATCAAGCCCGCGACAGTTTGACTGCCAACGCCTTTTGGGTACTGTCAAAATTGTACGATATCGATCCGGGTATAAAGCCCGCCATCCTTTCCGCATTCGAGCGGCTGGACTCCAAATACGGCTTAAGAACCTTCGTGCCGCACTTTGAGATGAACACTCCGGGAGTCGGCCGGATTACTAAGTTACCCCCAGGTACCGCGGAAAACGGCGCCGCTTATATTCACGCCTCAGCCTTTGGAATTATGGCGTTATTCCGGATGGGTTGTCCGGAAAAGGCCTGGGAACAGCTGCGAAAATCATTGCCTTTCACCCATCAAACCATATCCGGTTCACCTTTTGTGATGCCAAATTCTTATGGTCTAAACGAGGAAAAGCTGATTGACGGTGAGTCCATGGCGGATTGGCAAACCGGAAGTTCCAATGTGATTCTCAAAACGCTGATCCGGTTTGTCTTCGGTATTGAGCCGCAATTTGACGGAGTTTGGATTCAACCCGCAGTCTGGATGCCGTTCAACTCATTCCGGTTTCGGATCATGATTCGTACCACTTCACTTTCGATCCGATATCAAAACCAAGGCGGGAAGCGGCGCACCTATAGAGTGAACGGCGAGAATCGCGGCACAGTTTATGACGAGGTGATGCGTCTTGAAAAACTGTGGCTTGCAAACGGCGAGTTTAGGGGTACTGAACTAAACATCGAGGTTATCGATTCCAGTGATTCAGATATAACTGAATCTCACCCAAAACGTTAATGAATTGATAGTAATTTTGCGCGTGCGCATCCACGCCAATGACCGGTTGTTTTCGATAAAACATAAGAATTAGGAAGGTAAAACAAGGTCTCGGCGCGAAAATCTATTTATCAGATCAAGAGTGAGGAATCCAAATGGATCGTTTCTGGGCGATGATTCGCTGGGGAGCTTCACTGGGGACCAGTGTGCTGTTTGGATTGGTGTTTTTCCTCAGTTTGACGGATTTAAAAACAGGTTCAGGGGTTCCCTTGCTCGTTTATTCCGGCTTAATTGCAGCTGGTGCCGGATGGATAGGGAACCTCATTTTAGTGTGGATCGCCGTTTCGGTACAGAAAGGAAAGGTTCCTTTTCCCAAGTGGATTGGGACGGTTTTATCCTGGAGCGGTACCGCGTTGTTAATCCTATTGCCAGGTGCTCACCATACAGTTTTACCATGGCTATTTGCGGTTACGGTTGGCTGTGCCATGCTGGCATTGACCTTTAGGCAAAACCTGATCTTTGTTGGGTTATTGGGTTTATCCGCGATAGCAAGCGATTTCTGGATTCGGCCCCGGATGGATATCTCCGTTTTTCTTTTGATTCTAGTGATAATGATCGGGGCGGCTGGGGTGATTCATTTTTTGTACCGTGAACTCACTGCAGCCCGGAATGAAATGAGTCAATTACGGCGTGAAGTGGGGTATTTAACCCAGACCAATGTCCGGTTGCAAAATCATGCCGTTCAAGAACGGGAAATGATTTTGGGTGGGGAACGGGAGCGGATCGCCCGTGAATTTCACGATACTCTGGGGCACACTTTGACCGGTCTGGTAGTTAAGTTACAGGCGATTCAATCATTGGTCAGATTAGATCCGGATCGGGTCATCGAGGAAATCGACGGTTCATGTGCTTTGGTTCGGGAAGCCCTTCGCGAGGCACGCCTGACGGTTTCCGCCTTACGCGATCCTGTGAGTCAAGTTATACGGGGAAGCATGCTTTGGCTGACTTTGTGCGAAACATTCGCCAAGTGTACCGGAATTACAATTCAAACCGACTTCGAAGAGGAATTCGACACCGTTGATGATGTGACCAACGCTGTTGTATATCGTTTTATTCAAGAAGCTTTAACCAATGCTTATCGGCACGGAGAAGCCACTTTAATTGATGTTGCGGTTTGGTGGCGCCGGAACGAACTGCGGGTTCGTGTTTCCGATAACGGTCATGGAACGAATGGACTACAGGAGGGGTTCGGAATTACCGGGATTCGCGAACGGGTCTCCGAATTAAAAGGACAGGTGGGTTGGAAGAGCGAGTATGGTAAAGGGTTTGATATTGCCATCATCATACCATGCTCCAGGGGAGAGGCCAGTGGACAAAATACGAGTGTTGATTGTGGATGACCACAACGTAGTGCGTGATGGATTAAAAACGTTGATTGAGACCCGGACGACGGATATTGAGGTAGTCGGAACCGCGGTTAACGGGCAAGAGGCCTTGGATGTTGTGGAAAAAATCCAACCCGATTTGGTCTTGATGGATTTACGCTTACCGCAATTAAACGGGGTGGAAGCGACCCGGCTCATCCGGCAAAACTATCCCAAGATCAAGGTGTTGATTCTCACCAGTTACGATGAGGAAAAATTTGTGGTCGAGGGGATGCAGGCGGGTGCCA
>DASVMB010000395.1:0-3575 GCA_036384575.1 Bacillota bacterium | reverse complement strand
GATCTGGCCATGCGTGGCGACGGGATGTTTGCAGTCCAGGCCCAGAACGGCATCCGGTATATGCGGGCCGGTAATTTCATGGTGGACAAGGACCGTTTTCTGGTAAGTCAGGAAGGTTTGAAGGTTTTAGGACAGAATGGACCAATCCAGTTACAGGAGGGTGCGTTCCAAGTCACGGAAAGCGGCGAGATCATCCAAAACGGCCAGATCGTAAACAGGTTGCAGGTTTATTCTACCGCAGGCATGGAGAAGGAAGGCGAATATCTCTATACCAATGAAAGCCCGGTGCCGGCCACAGACTTTCAGGTTATCCAGGGTGCGGTGGAGCATTCCAATGTGAATACCGTTTACGAGATGATTCAGATGATTACCGCGACCCGGGGATATGAAACCAATCAAAAGGCCCTGACGGCTCATGACGATACCTTAGGAAAACTCGTGAACGAATTGGCCAGGTAATTCGCGTACACAAGTACGCGTTTAAAAAAATTAAATCAGTTCGGGCGGAAAGCTTAGCGGAAAGCCAAAGTCCAAGAGATTCATCCGAAAATGAAACCGGACCGCTTGCGGAGGTTTTTGGAAGATTGACCGATGGAGATCTTCCTTCAAGGATGATCGAACGCACCACACGTTAAAAATTTGAATGTACGTGGATGCGTGACGATGGATGAATCGGATAAGGATTAAGTACGCGCGCGATCTTTCTTTCGGATGATGGCGCCTTTCGTTCCAATCGGGAACAAGGACTAAGCGACTGCCCAAGAGTTATCTCAGGCAGTTTTTTATTTTAAGGAGGTCGCTTAACATGATGCGTTCCCTTTGGACCGCCGGGACAGGAATGATTGCCCAGCAAACCAATATCGATACCATATCCAACAATGTGGCGAACGTAAATACGATCGGTTTCAAGAAAATCCGTGCTGAATTTGAGGACTTGCTTTATCAGACTTTGAGGGCTCCCGGAGACTCGACTCAAGCGGGAACCGGACAACTCCCCGCCGGTCTTCAGGTGGGTTTGGGTGCCAGATTGGCCGCGACGAACCGTCTCTTCACCCAAGGAAACGTCCAACAGACGGGAAATCCGCTGGATCTAATGATTGAGGGTGATGGATTTTTCCAGGTTCAGTTGCCGGATGGCCGAATAGCCTATACCCGAAGCGGTAACTTCAAGAACGACGGGGAAGGAAGACTCCTGAACAACGATGGCTATTACCTACAACCCGACATTTCCATTCCGGACGGCGCAACTGATTTGAGCGTCGCACCGGATGGGACGGTTACCGTCATGATGCCGGGTGAAACTTTACCCCAGGAGATCGGCCAGATCGAATTGGTCCGGTTCGTGAACCCGGCTGGTTTACTTCCTGAAGGAAAAAATTTGTTCCTACAAAGCAGCGCTTCCGGTGAACCGGTCAATGCCACCCCGGGGACAGAGGGAGTCGGTGCAATCGTGCAAGGCGCCTTGGAAATGTCCAACGTGCAGGTGGTTGAAGAGATGGTCAATATGATCGTGGCGCAACGGGCCTATGATGTAAATTCCAAGGCTGTTCAGGCCTCCGATGAGATGCTGCAGGTTGCCAATGGGCTGAAACGGTAAGGGTAAAGAAATGATCCGACCGGGTTTGATTCCGAAGCTCGTGATGTATTTTATCATATTTTGCATAGGATTCGTGCCGATGGTAACCACCCGGGCCTCGGGCGGGGTGGGGCCGGTTTTCGTCATTCCGGATGAAGTGACGGTTAGCGGACCGGATATCCATCTTAGTGATTTGGGCAAACTGCAGAACGGTACGGATGGAGATCGGGAAAATTTAAAAATGATCAACCTGGGAGCTGCACCGTTACCGGGTCAGATTCGAAAGCTGTCCCGGGACTATCTGCAAATTATACTCAGGCAACATCAAACTACCCAAAATATGATTTTGGAGATGGGGGATCAGGTCGAGATACGAGTGACGGCAGTCTGTATTAAGGCCGCGGATCTACAAGCAGCCGTTGAAAAATTGATTCCCGACAAGAAATCCCAGATCATCAAGAAATGGCTCGAACTTCGCAACCTGCCGGAAGCGATCTGGTTAAGTAATAAGGACTGGCGAATCGAGGCCACGCCGGTCAGGGGTATTCCTGAGTTTGGAGCGGTATTGTTCAAGGTGACATTGACCAATGGTAATGAGCGGAGGATGCTGAATCTCAGCGGCCGTATCCGCGCCACCGCCTTGGTTTTTAAAGCCCAACGTGATCTGCCTCGATTCGCGGAACTCAATCCGGGAGATTTTGAGGCGATTGAGAGTGAGCTAACGAATGGCGCCGAGTTGTTGGGGACAATCCCCTCCGGCATGCGGACGACGAAACCGTTCCGTCGGGGCGAAATACTGCTAAGCGATCAGATCCAGAAGGTTCCTCTGGTTAATAAGGGGCATGAGGTAGGAGTTATCGTGAAGAGCAACCGTCTGGAGATCCGGATCACCGGAATTGCAAGGAGTGACGGTTGGCTGGGCGACTGGATACAACTACAGAATCCCTCAAGTCGTAAGTTTTTCCGGGGCAGGGTGATCGGAAAAGATTTAGTGGAGGTGGTACCGAAATGAAAAACACTCGATTGAAAAACGGATTGATTTTTGGATTGACCCTCATACTGATAAATGCTGTGGGGATTGCGGTTCAAGCCGACTCTTTATGGACCGATCAGAGCAGTTCATTATATAGCGGGAAACCACGTAATTTCGAGGTGGGGGACTTACTCACCGTTGCCGTTGTGGAACAGGCCAAGGCCACCCAACAGGCACAATCCTCAAATAATGAGACCGGAGAGGTCGGCGCCGGTCCCGGAACTGGGCTTCTATCTCAGCTGATGCCGGCGATGGGTGGCAGTTGGGAATCGGATTATAAGGGAACCGGTCAAACAACGCGTGGCGGGAGTTTGACAGCGAATATCACGGTTCAGGTAAAAGAGGTCAGCCCCAATGGGCTGCTGGCCATCGAAGGCCGGCAGGTAATCCGGGTTAACAAGGAAGAGCAGGTCATCATCATCAGTGGTCTGGTACGGGCCGATGATGTCTCCAATCAAAATATCGTGCTCTCCACCAAAGTGGCCAATGCGGTGATCGAGTTCCAGGGTAAAGGTACCGTAAGTGAAACGCAGGAACCGGGGTTGTTGGTGAAATTTTTCCATTGGTTGTTCTAATTAAAATTGAAGACCGTTCGATCCGTTAAAAAAAGCGACCAAGGGCTTATCAAGGATATTGAGAAATTCTCCGATAAAATATTGAGGAGTTATCAATCGTCCTTTCATAAGGCGGTGGATGGAATGACCAAAAGACAAGCGATCGCGCGTGCGCGAGTAATCACTGGTATTGCAATATTTGCCCTGATGAGTCTGGCATTATGGGTATCCGGTGCCGAGGCGGCAGGAGTTACTACCCGGGTGAAAGATATCGCCAGGTTGCAAGGTGTCCGGGCCAACCAGCTATCCGGAATGGGTATGGTGGTAGGACTTAATGGTACCGGCGACAGTTCCAGGGCTAACATTCAAATGGTCACGGGTGTATTGACTAAGATGGGTTACAATAATTCAG
>DASVMB010000394.1:0-8729 GCA_036384575.1 Bacillota bacterium | reverse complement strand
TTGTAGGCCCCCTGCTCGGCACTTTGTATTTTCTCACCCTTGGTTTGGTCATCAAAGATGATCTCCCGCCCCTGACTGCATTCCACCAAAGTCTGGCTTGGTTGCATAGAAAACCGTTGTCAATCTGGCTATATAGCCTGCTGGTATCGTTTCTGGCAGGGTTGGGCGCCTTCGCCTGCTTTATCCCGGTTATCCTGACGATGCCGTTTGGAACAGCCGGGATGGCCGTCGCCTATCATGAACTTTCCCGACAAATTGTAGATCCCAATCGTCTCCTTGAGCGGGAATCATTCGGACGGACGATGCGTATTGTGGGGATCGTTGTGGCTATCTTGTTCATCATCGGCTTATTCAGTTGGGGCTGGAAATGGCCGCATTTTCCCTATTGAAGTCACCAAAGTCTTCGTAACAAGTTAATGCCCCGGACCTCTTACCCGGCTGTGAGACCGCCTGTTGCGGCCTTCGGCCGGGTATCTTGTTGAAATGGCATAAATCGGCTTTTGCCGGGGTATCGAATAAGCCCTAACCATGTTATAATAAATTTGCATTTTAAACACCACTTTTTCTCGACCTCCCGCCGGTTTCCCAGTATAACCGCAGGACGGGGTTGATGAGGATAAGCCGATGAATCGTATGGAACAAGATTTACAAGGCTGGATTCCACGACTGGTCGCGGAATGGCGGCGCATGGCCGGGATTCGCGGTGCCGGACTGCCCACAGCTAGACTGACACGTAATGAGACTGACCAGGTAGGTACGGCGTTACTCCGGCTGCAACGCGGCTTAACCGGATCGCGGACCTTGATCGGCGGCGGGTATATGAATGATCCCGGCTCCCTCGGAGCCTATCTTTTATATTACTGGCCGGTGTCATATCTCCAGACCCGGTACGCCCTGGTTGAGTCCGGAATGCATCCCCGGAAACTTTTAGATTTGGGTTCCGGTCCCGGTGCCGCTACTCTCGCCTGTATTGATGCAGGTGCGGTAACGGCCCTGGCAGCGGATCGCAGCCGGGATGCGCTCGGAGTTGCAGGGCGCCTGGCCCGCGCTGGCGGCGTCAAAATTGAGACGACCTCCTGGAACGGAGAGTCTGGCGCGCCTCTGCCTCCCGGAAGTTACGACTGCATTATCCTCGGACATGTTCTCAATGAATTATGGGTTGAGCGGTCCGACAGGATTGAACGTCGTCTCGCCCTGCTGGAACGGATATCAGGACACCTTGGACCGGCCGGTCGGATATTAATCCTCGAACCGGCATTACTTGCCACATCCCGAGAGTTGCTACATTTGCGAGACCGCTTGATGGAACGCGGCTTTCAAATCCTGGCGCCATGTCTGTTCCCGGGTCCCTGCCCGGCATTTGCCGCAGGATCCGATTCCACTTGCCATAGCGAATGGGCTTGGGAATTACCGCCGCTGGTGCGGGACTTGGCCCGCGCCGCCCGGCTGGATCGTCATTCCTGCAAAACAACCTATTTGGTCATATCCAGATCGACCCCGTCCGGGGCGGGGCTTGCCGGTGTGTTCCGGGTGGTATCCGATCCCATGCTCAACCAGGCGGGGCGGACCCGTTATATGATCTGTGGCCTTGAAGGCCGCTTCAGCCTATCGGCCAAGCCGGGAGAGGCGGGGTCGGCGGAACGGTCCTTTTTTAGCTTGAAACGCGGCGATCTGATTCGCGTTGCCCATACCGAGACCCGCGGCAGTGGTCGGGGGGTAACCCCCGAGACAGTTTTGGAGGTGTTGAAACCGGGGAGCAAGGGAAAAGTTAAGTAAGATATCGTTGCACCAAATTCTTTATTCCACAAAACAAAAAGGTGAACAAAATGCAGGTTAATTACATCCTTGATCTTTTCGGCACTTTCGCTTTTGCACTCTCCGGGGCGCTGATGGCAATCAAAAAAAACATGGACTTATTCGGTATGATTGTATTGGCATTGGTTACGGCTATCGGCGGCGGAACCGTACGCGATATGATGCTGGGTTTGACCCCCGTATTCATCCTTACCCAACCCGTTTATATCTATGTTTCAATAATCGCGACGATTAGCGTTTTTCTCTTTTATAAACTGTTTTTTCGAATCAATTCCGTAATACTCATCGCCGATGCCATCGGCTTGGGGACTTTTGTTTGCATTGGAATCTCCAAAGCAATTGATACCCATGTCTCCCTCACCGGAGCGGTGCTGCTGGGGTTGATCACCGCCGTAATGGGCGGGATCATCCGGGATTTACTGGCTAACGAAATACCTACGGTTTTAATACGTGATTTTTACGCAACTGCCTGTATTCTCGGGGGAGTTGTTTACGTGCTTCTTTTTAAAATGGGAGTTCCGCATAATATAATTATTTTGGTGACTGCCGGATTCATCATCGGCCTGCGGATGCTGGCGATCAAATTCAACTGGAACTTCATCAAGGTTCCGTATCGGTTTGGAGTCAAGGGGATATGAGGGGCTGACTTCGAGGGGGAGGCAAGGAGGAGGGCCCAACGAAGTCTCTCTTAAGACTCTCTCCCTGCCGCAATCTGTTTCTGAACTCATGAATAAACTTCATTGAAATACATCATGAATTTACAACTTCTTCGCGTTAACCTTCTTTTACTATCCGAGCCCCGAAGCAAGAACGGAGCCGTTCTCCGACGTACCGGATTTCACATACAGTTTAGCTTACACGCTCGCTGAACCAGGACGGTTAGCCAGTCGGCAATCACTTAAATCCCTTTTCCGCCTTGGGAAGAAGAACCTTCCGAAAAGCTTCATCGTGTTCAATGATAAATGATTCTTCAAATCCCCTGCCGCTATTACTGATGAAAGATTCTTTAGCAAATCTTAGCGCATCGGTCGGAGCCTCAAGTATTGTTTTTCCTAACTGGATCGCATGTTCAAGCAAATCATTATCCTTAAGAACCCGACTAACCAGTCCTATTTGGTACGCTTCTTGTGCGTCAATCTTCCGGCCAGTAAGACATAGCTCACGGGCACGTCCCTCTCCGATTATCCACCGTAGAGGGGTAAAGAAAGGAAGACCTCCGAATTTAATTTCCGGATGTCCGAAAATAGCTGATTCCGAACACAATCTTATATCACAAAGAGTTAAAAGATCGAACCCTCCACCCATCGCTGAACCATTTACAGCTACAATCGTAGGTTTAGGAAAGGTCCATATATCTAAACAATACTCCGTTGATGATTTTAAAAGCTCTGGAAAACAATCTGGATTGCCAAACTCATCCAGATCATATCCCCCGGAGAACGAAGAACCATTTCCTATAAATATTAAGGCGTCAATGGTTGATGCTTCTCTCCATTCACGAAGGCAATATGAAATTTCTTTTCGCATTTGAATACTGATGGCGTTTCGTTTTTCAGGGCGGCTTAATGTAATAATTCCAATTTTATTTTCACGAATATCAACTTTTATGGTGTAAAATTCCATTCAGTATTTCCCTCCATTGCTTTTATCATCCGATGCCATCAAAGCTTAGATAGCTCCTATCTTAGCTTTGATGATGTGGCGCGATTTTCGTGAATCTGCTCCTTGAATCAACTTCGTGGTACAACTTTCTTCTTTGAATACCCTTCTTCGAATCACCGCGTCCGAAGCGGGAACCCTTGCTGATACGATGGACCGAGCCCCCAAAGCCAAGATCAGAAGCTTTTATGACCAACTTACAATATTTTCTGAAATATTCCTTCTTTTGGATTTTGAATTATTTTATCTGAAAAACCAACAGCTATAACAGCCATTAATTGCAGATCATTTGAAACCCCCAGTAGTTCTTATTTCTCCAATCCAACAGGTTGCTAAACCCAGTTCATGAGCAGCAAGCAGTATATTCTGTATTGCAGCCCCAATTGATTGCACATGTTTTAAATAAACATTCTTTATTTTGGGATCCATAGCTTCGGTATCAAGGAATACTGAGATTAAACAAGAGGAATTTCGTACCCAATTACAAAATACAGTAAGAGATGATAATTCTTTTACTAGATTTTTATTATTCATTACTACCGAGAACCTATTCCACAAAGTTACAGCCATTTCTTTAAGATTTATCTTGCAACTTCAAAGTTGGATGTGCTTGGGCTTACAAGGCGGGATACTCATTGAAATGAATTTTCCCGCGAACTTGTATGGTTTGAGAAAGCAATCAAACCGGTATTAAAGTATGAGGCCATCGCATCCCAAGACGTAGGTTTTCCTTCAAAGGAGGCAATCATGGAAACGTTGGCTAGGTTAATTGGGCATGCGAAATAAGGAGCCGCTAAAGAAGGCGGCTCCTTATTTCGTTAGTATTTTTTTACCCTTTAAACACATTAAGAACTACCATGGTTTCAACGTTGCTAGCAGCGGTGCGTCTGTCAAAATTCAGCCCTAGTTATCTATTTCTTGGTTTCCTACTGGGTCCTCACGGGACGGAACCCGACAGCGTTGGAGATATCTCCAGCCAGACAATTGATAAACAAGCTGCCGCCTACCGTCACCATATCCGCGTCATTAAACCAACACCCGCCGCGTTCCAGTCGGCCGCTGCCGCTGATGTCAAAACACCACTCAATGACATTCCCGCTCATATCTTTAATTCCCAATGCGTTGGCGTTTTTTAGGCCTACCGGGTGAGTGGAAGATTCACTATTCTCATAATACCAGGCAACTTCCTTAGTGGCGTTGGCATTGCCCGCCGTCGCCCCGCTGGCGTAATTATCCGGAGTCCAGGTTGAACCATCGATATACCGCGCAGCCAGATACCATTCCGCGTCGGTCGGCAGACGAAAACCCTTGGCTGTATGGCCGTCGTCCGTCAAGTTGTCTATAACACCGGTATTGTTTTGCGAATCCCGGATCGGGGCCCCACCGGATGTATAGGCGCAACTCCAACTCTTGCCGTTTTTGGCGTTATAGTACTCTGTCAGCGCGTTACACCAGACGATTGCATCCCGCCAGTTGATTTCAGTTACCGGGTCGGTGTCGCGATCGGAAGTATAGGTCTCATCGAGACCCGTACTTTTATTATAATATCCGCCACAGCTACCCGGATTGGCGAAGGTATATCCATTTGCGGTTGCCCAATTTTTAACTGTCGACCATATCTGATAAGTAACCTCAGTCTGGGCCATATAATAAGGATAGGTTACAGTAAGGCCCGCCGCTCCAGCCACCAGACTCTCGGTAATGGAAACCGGCTGCAGCGTCGGCGGATTATCACCATTATTCCCCCCGCCGCAGCCGGAGAGGGCGACGGCTAAAATCATCATAACCGTCAAACTGATAGGTAAAAGCTTTTTCATGATAAAAATCTCCTTTAATTTTTTTTACTTCTAATCTTAACTTTCGCAGCAAAGATTCGTCAGATAAAGCTTTCTCTTCTTCGTGCGCTTCGTGTTCTTCGTGGTGAATTAGGTATTTTTCGTTTTACCCTTTTTATAGTAAAATCAATTTTTATTCCGGCTATCCCAGTAAAACCACATCCATCAGCTCGTTCACGGTCAGCCGTAGGCGTCCACCGCCCCAGATGACGTATTGAAGCGGGACTTCAATCAAATATTCCCGCAAGGGAATATCATAATCGCCGTCGGTTTTGACGTTTTGGAACAGCGTTTCATCCGCCAACTCCGCGTATTTCGTATTGAAGCAGGCTTCAATTAAATATTCCTGAAAGGAATATTATGGTGTGCAGTTTCACTGAAAAATCAACAGTCACGCTGCTGCCGCTCTCAATCTCCATAAACAGCTGGTAATCCTTCATGGGGACACCGGCCTTGATATAGCTCAAGCGCTTGCCTCCTTTGGGGGAGGATCAATAAAAAATCCCATCCTACAAAAATTGTAAGATGGGATTAGAAATTGCGCATCGTCCGAATGGACAATCTTTTGGAAAAAGGGAACTGTTTAATCTACCACGAAGGACACCAAGAGTAGGAAGAATTTAAAAACAAACCGTCTTAGGCCATCTTTCAAACGCTCCACATCAGATGAACCTTAATCACATAACCAATAATTCGGTTCGATAAGACATCAAACTTAATCTTCCTGCTCCTTTTAGTTCTCCTTCGTGCTCTTCGTGGTAATAAATGGCCTTGTTAATATTAACGCTATTTCAGCTTCTCTGCCAGCTTGGCGCTGCTATCGATATCGAGTTTTTGGAAGATCTGGACTCATGAAACCTTATATGAAACCCGCGTTGTCGACAGCCACATCCGCCGTAAACTGAAGGAAACCGGGGTCTCGCCGGAATTGATCGAGACTGTCCGCTACATCGGGTATCGTTTTACCGATGTGGAAGACGCTCCGGTTTGAAATTTAAAAGATCATTATTTTACTTGGTTCTTACCGGTCTGAGACCAGTCGAATCGGATATATCACTGGGAAGCGTATCATATCCTTGTCCAGTTGGACTTATTGCCAAGGCTTCATTAGAGGAAAAAACGCCTCCGCCCCTAATCAGTTTCCTTTCACTAGATACTTGATCAAAGCAATACCCCCAGACATTTCCACTCATATCGTGAATTTCCAGGACGTTGGCTGCTAAGTTGCCTACTGGCTTAGTAGACTCTCCGCTGTTATCAAAGTTCCAGCTTACAGCATATGTCGCATTAGTATTCTGATAATTAGCGGTTGCTCCGCTGGCATAATCGCCGGGAGTCCAATAGAAATTAATCTGGATAACTTCGTTACTTAACGGCGCAACTGTTGGTTTGGTAGATCCGATGTATCTGGCCGCCAACTCCCATTCCATGGATGTCGGCAGGCGAAATCCTGTGGCGGTATGACCGTCATCCGTCAGGTTGTCGATAACACTGGTATTATTCGTTGAATCCCGGATCGGAGTTCCGCCGGATGTGTAGACGCAATCCAGGCTCGTCCCGTTTTGCGCATTGTAATATTCGGTCAACGCGTTGCACCAGACAACCGCATCCCGCCAAGAGATATTAGTGACCGGTTGAGTCTCAGGGCCGGATGTATAGTGTTCGATAATAGAATAACCGTTTGAATCAGAACCGGCAATATATGCACCGCAAGTGCCCTGATTGGAAAAGGTATATCCGTTGGTAGTCGCCCAAGTTTTGACGGTGGACCATAATTGATAGGTAACCTCGGTTTGGGCCATATAGTAAGGATAAGTTACCGTGGAGCAAACACAGCCATTGAACTATAAAAACAAATTTTTTTCATTGTGAATACCTCCTTTGATATTTCAGGTATTAATCTTTATAATCAGTTTGTTTTATTTAACAAAAAGGCTGGTTACTTTGAGACTACTCAAACCACTCACGGAAGTAAAACTGCCGCCATTGTCGTACGATACCGATACTCCGCTTGTGGAACCGCTTACATAAACAGTGCTGTCCGATAACCAGATGAGGTATGGATAACCTGAAATTGATACATCACTTGTTGTTTTACTGGCAAAACTATCCCCGCTATCGTGGGATACCAGTAATTCAAGGGAACTTGTCGCAGTATTGTAGGATGTCGTGTAAACATTACTGCCGGATACAGCAATTGAGGCCAGAGTGGTTCCGGATAACTTAGTGTTAAAGGTGCTTCCGTTATCGCTGGATATTGATAATCCGCTATTGGTTGTCGCGTAAATTACGCCGCCGGATACATATACGCTGTTGACCGTATCACCCGCCAAATCATATAGTTTAAAATTAGCGCCGCTATCGGTCGATACCGCTAAACCAGTAATAGTCGCTACACAGATGGTGCTTCCTGAGCCGTGAACAGTATTAATTTGGTAAGAATCGAGCGAAACAGTCCAACTTTTGCCGCCGTCATTGGATATGGCTAACCTGTTAGTAGCGCTGCTGACTGCTATTACTCCTGCATAAATTGTAGTACCGGATACATAAACTGATCTGACCGAATCACCGCTTAAATACCAATTAAAAGTAGCGCCGTTATCGGTTGATATGGCTAATCCTTTACTGGTCGCCACATAAATGGAGTTTGCGGATCCGAAAATCTGCCAAATGGTGCCCGCTGAACCAGCTGCAAAACTAGTCAATTCGGCAAAATTATTGCCGCCGTCGGTTGACTTCAGTAATGATGCCGTAGTACCTGTATTAAATATTCCCGCATAGATCGTAGTCGTATTAGACGACTCCGGATTAGCCGGTGAACTTTTCCCCCCGCCGCAGCCGGAGAGGGCGACGGCTAAAATCAGCATAACCGTCAAACTGATAGGTAAAAGCTTTTTCATGATAAAAATCTCCTTTAATTTATTTTTCTTCTAAATCTTAACTTTCGCAGCAAAGATTCGGCAGATAAAGCTTTTTCTTCTTCGTGCGCTTCGTGTTCTTCGTGGTGAATTAGGTATTTTTCGTTTTACCCTTTTATAGTAAATCAATTTTTATTCCGGCTATCCCAGTAAAACCACCTCTATCAGCTCGTTCACGGTCAGCCGCAGGCGTCCACCGCCCCAGATGACGTATTGAAGCGGGACTTCAATCAAATATTCCCGCAAGGGAATATCATAATCGCCGTCGGTTTTGATGTTTTGAAACAGAGTTTCGTCCGCAAGCCCCGCGTATTTCGTATTGAAGCAGGCTTCAATTAAATATTTCTGAAAGGAATATCATGGTGTGCAGTTTCACTTAAAATCAACAATCACGCTGCTGCCGCTCTCCATCTCCATAAACAGCCTGTAATCCTTCATGGGGACGACGGTCTTGATATAGCTCATGCGCCTGCCTCCTTTAGCGGAGGATCAAAAAAATCCC
>DASVMB010000393.1:0-6025 GCA_036384575.1 Bacillota bacterium | reverse complement strand
CGTAAATGCCACGTAAGGAATGATCAGGGCCCAATAGGTATCCGTGATACCGGTTTTGTTGAATAAGATGAAGTTCGGCAATAAAGTGGCATGAATCGGAATCATCATTCCCAACATCACAAATCCATACACCACCGGACTGAGTTTCCAATCCATCCGGGTGCAGGCATAAGAGAGCATATAGGAGAGGAGTACCGACAGGATTACCGCGGCACCGACCACAATGGCACTGTTAATAAAATAGGTGAGTATCTTCCCGTCCACCCAAGCGCGTTGGTAGTTGATCCATTGAAACGGCTCCGGCCATTTCAAAAAGTCCGACCCGAAAAGCTCGCTGCTTTTCACCAGGGAGTAGTCGGCCAGCCAGATAAGGGGGAAGAGTTGCCCGGCGGCGATGAAGATTAAAAATGCATATAATAAAATTCTTTTGATCCGGTGTGGTGCGGCGGAACGGTCCACTTGACCGATACCGGAGGAGTTTAGCGAAGTTTCCATGTCCATGCTTCCTCTCGCTTAGAATTCCCCTACATCCTTCTGGGTAAGCTTGTTCAGTACAACGGTACCGACGATGCAGATTATCACGAACAATACGGAGAGCGCGTTGCCATATCCGTATTGGCTATAATTGAAGGCTTTTTGATATAAATAATTCGCCAGAAACTGGGTGACATCACCGGGACCGCCGCCGGTTGAGAGAAACACCGTCTCCATCTGCTTGAAGCAGGAGATCAGGTCAATCACCAGGATCGATTTGATCACCGGCATCATCAAAGGAAGGATAATGGAGGTATATAATTTGAGACCGCTGGCCCCGTCAATCCTGGCTGCTTCCTTCAGTTCACTCGGTATGCCGATGAGGCCGGCGTAGTAAAAGAGGACCGCCCAACCAAAACCTTGCCAAATGACGATGAAGATCACCGCCCAGATGGAGGTATGGAGATCACTCAGCCAGCTCAGCTTGAGAAAGTTAAGTCCCAAGGCGCCCAACACTTTATTGAGCATACCGTAGGTTGGATTGAAGATGAAGACCCAGAGTTTCGTGGTGACTACGATCGAAATAATCGCCGGAATAAAGTAGACTGTCCGAAAAAAATGCCCGCCCTTTCTGGCGGAGATAATCGCTACGCAAACCAGAATCGCGAAGGGATTTTGCAGAAAGACGGTAACGATGGTTAAGTATAACGCATTCAGTAATGAGATATAAAAAGTATGATCGTGCAGGAGTATTTCCTTGAAATTACTCAAACCGATGAATTGGGGTGCACCCAGGCCGGACCAATCGGTCATTCCGTAATAGGCGCTAAGGAAGATCGGCGCGATCATGGCGAAAGTCAGAACCGCCAGCCCCGGAAGGACCATGAGGAATATGGCGAGCTTGTTCGAGAATACCTTGTTCATTTCGATCACTCTCTTTTTGTACTGTCTACAACTTGATGCGTTTCATCTCAAGCCCTTTTATAGGGGGAGAAATAGTTCGGCTCCGAATATAAGATGGGCAGAAGCCCAGCTTCTGCCCATCTTCCAAACCGGGAAAGTGTCTTATTTCTTCTTGGCTGCGTTCGCCATGGCTTCGTCAATCGCTTGCGCCCATTGTTCAGGGGTCTTGATACCGGCGGTCAACTCACCGATATACTTTTGATCCAACTCTTTATACTCCGGAGTGGAGTTGTCGAGCAAACCAGGGCCGTAAGTACTCTTGGCGCCATTAGCGAGCGCAACGATGGCCTTGGCGACGTTGTTATCCTCGGAACTGGTCTGAACCTTTTGTGCCGGCAGCGTGGCCTTATCTTTCCATGTCAGAGCCGGATACATGCTGAAGTACAGTTTCAGATAGTCCAAGGCAAGCGATTTATATTTGGTCTTGGCATTGATGATGTAGTTCCCGCCAAACCAGCAGAAGGTGTCGCTGGGGTCGCTCTTGCCGCCTTTAACGGTAGGGAAGTTGGCTACAGCCAGGTTATTCCGGAAATGCTCCGAGAAGGAGGAATCGGTGGACATCCCCATCTCCCAGGTGCCCATGAAGAACATGGCCGCCTTCTCCTGGCCGAAAAGGTTCCGGGACGCGCCGTAATCGGTGGTCAGCAGATCATCATTGAAGACTTTGGCATCGATCAACTCTTTATAGGTCTTGGCTGCATTCAAGAAAGCCGGGCTGGTAGCCTTGATCTTCCGGCCAAAGGCTTGTTCGGCTAAAGTATTGTAATTACCGGTCTGTCGGGCCAGGATGGCGCAGATATTCAGCGAGAGCGGCCAGGCATCCTTACCGTCGGTGATCGCCGGGATGACACCGTTATCCCGGAAAACCTTGGATACGGCGATCAACTCATCCAAAGTGGTGGGGACTTTGACATTGTACTTCTCAAACAACGCTTTGTTGTAGTACATCAGCCAAATATCGGCGGTTACCGGCAGCCCATAGAGCTTGCCATTGTACGTATTGGCCTCTAAAGCGCCGGGCAGGAAATTATATTTCTTCCAGTCTTTTGCATTGAGCGCCATTACATAACCGTTGTCGATTAGCGGCGGCATCATGCTGGAGAAAGACCAGTACTTCATGATATCCGGTAATTGATTGGAGGCTGCGTAGATCTTGATCTTCTGTTGATAGGGTTGATCCTGGAGGCTTTCAGTCACCAGTTCCACATTGGGATGTGCCTTTTTGAACTCGGCGTTAATCTTCTCAATGATCGCACCCCAGCCGTGATTCCGGTCCGGAATATTATCCCCCAGCCGCAGGGTGATCTTTGCCGGAGCACTGAAGACGTTGACAGCCAGTGAAGTGCAGAGAACCGCGACCACCAGTAGTAAGGTCCAAAAACGTTTCATGTAACTTACCCCTCCTTCAAATTTTTAGCAATTACGAAGAAGAATGTAACAGGATTTTCATCTTTCATTCATTCTATCGTAACCGTTTGTTATCATTATCCTCGAATTCCCGGAGCGTGAAAAGGGGTTAATCTTCAAATAAGGTTTAATTTTTTCGAACGTTATCATTTCCCTGGAGGTAATCACGACATTTTGCCCAAATTGATATCCAGGGAGGAATGAAATTGCGCCAGCTTTCCCCGGTCCGATTTTTCAAGGAACACGCCCCGGCATTGCCGCTTAAGCGGAAAATCAGCCTGTTTGTGGCCTTGCTGCTCTTTTTGGCCATCTTTGCAGTGGGAGTTTTATCCTACTCCATCGCCGTCGACCAGGTTGTTGAGAAAGTAACCGAATCCCAGCTGGGATTGGTCCGCCAGGTGGCCAACAATCTGGACCAACTCCTGAACGATGCCGAAGATCTCTCTTCACTAATCGTCATCGACCCGGGAGTGCAGCAGAATCTTCAAAAACAATACCTGGGGCCCAAACCCTTATACTATCCCGATTCCTTCAGCTACCTCGATAAAATTATGGCGGTCAAGAGTTACATCTCCATGATCACCATCTACGGATATAACGGATTGAATTATAGCGTCGGTACGGATGTCACCGGCAGCAGCGTGGTCTCATTCCGGGAGTTTCAAAAAAACCCCCTGTTTTCCAGGGCGGTCGCTTTGAACGGCGCAATCGGAATCGAGTACTTCAACAATATCCCCCAGGTGACCTACGATAACCGCATCTCCCGGATTGTCCTGTACCGTATGATCAGGGATATCAATGATTACCATAATCTCGGAGTCCTCTTGGTCCGCTTGAACGAGAATAAGCTGCGAGCCATGTATCAGATGAGCATCCCGGCAGGGGGGAGTATTTCCATCGTCGATCAGCGCGGAACCATTATCTCCAGTTCCGCTCCCCGGCCCATCGTCACCAAGGCTTTTAAGCTCGTCCCCCTAAACCGATTAAATCCGGACGGAGCTACGGCGGAAAGCGTCCAAATCAACGGCAAAAAGATGCTTTTGACCCTCGGCACGTCCCAATTGAGCGGCTGGAAGATTGTGGCCCTGACCCCGGCGGCAATCCTGACAGAAAAGATCAGCTCCATCGCATTGGTCATCCTCATGGTCAGTATTGTTTGTTACATCCTGATGCTGGTCTTTTCCGGATATATTACCAGTATCATCACCAATCCGCTTCAACAACTACTGGGTTCGATTAAAAAAGTTCAACAAGGCGACTTTACACAGCAGGTTAGTTTTACCGGCCGGGACGAGATCGGCGAGTTGGGCCGGGGATACAATGCAATGCTGGTTCATATCCGGGATCTGATTGAGCGGGTATACAAGCTACAGATTCACGAACGTGAAGCTGAGCTCAACGCCTTACAAGCGCAGATAAACCCCCACTTTCTCTATAACACCCTGGATACAATCTTTTGGAAAGCGGAGAAGAACCAGGTGCCGGAGATTAGCGAGATGGTGTACGCCCTCTCCAAGATCTTCCGTCTGAGTTTGAACCGGGGCAACGATCTGACCACCGTCGCCCAGGAACAGGAGTTGATCCAGTATTATTTGGCACTGCAAAAAATCCGATTTAAAGAGAAGCTCCGCTACGAGATCAACCTTGAACCGGATTTATTGAATTTGACCATCCCCAAGCTAATCCTGCAACCTTTCGTTGAAAACGCGATCATTCACGGGATTGAGGAGTTGGAAAACGGAGGAATGATCTTGATCAGCGGCCGGTTACAGGACCGAATGATGATCTTCACGATTCGCGATAACGGAGTGGGTATGAGCGAAGAGAAGATCGCCCGGATTTTATGGCGCGGCGAGATCGACTCGGTCAACCCGGCTCCGGTATCGGGCGGTTATGCCATTCGGAATGTCCTGGAACGGCTGGAGCTTTATTATAGTTCTCAATATCACTTGGAGTTTCAGAGCAATCCGGGAGCGGGAACCACCGTCACCATTCAAATTCCAACTCAGATGAAACAGGTGAGCGTCAATGAATGAACCCTCTCTGAAATTACTTATCGTCGATGATGAAGCCGAGATTCGCGAGGGAATCAGCTCCGCCGTTCCCTGGTCGGAAAACGGCATCGAACCGGCCGGACTCGCCAGTAGCGGCAGGGAAGCCTTGCAATTCATCCATGACCTAAACCCCGATATGATGCTGCTGGATATCCGGATGCCGGTCATGGATGGTTTGGAGGTCTTAAAGCAATTATCCGGGATGGCGCACCCTCCCAAGGTCGTGATCCTGAGCGGCTATGACGAATTTGAATACTGTCAACAAGCCTTGCGCTTCGGTGTCTCCGATTATCTGCTCAAACCCTGTCTACCAAAGGAAATCCTGAACGTGATGACGAGGGTCAGGAACGATATTTTAAACGAGAGAAATCACAATATACAATGGGAAAATCTTAAAGAGCAATTCCAGGAGAGTAAAGATCTGCTGCGGGAAAAATTACTAATCTACTTAATCCAACACGATCACATCGACATGGAAACAGCCTTAATTCGCTGGCAACTCTATCAGATGGAGTTGGTACCCGGGAACCTTGGAGTGGCCCTGGTGAGGATCGACAACCTTTTCAATTTACAGCATTCCTCCGGTCAGGAGTTGGAACTGATTAAATTCGCTGTCCGCAACCTGATTGAGGAGGTTTTCAAAAAAACTGTCCCTACGAAGCAGGTTATCTGTGATTATAACGATGATCTTTTGATCCTCTGGAATCTTGATACGATACCTCTCGATAGCGCGGAACAAATTTTGGAACAAATCCGCGGCAAGGTCGAGAGCAGTCTGGCATTTACAGTGACCATCGGATTGGGTTATCCCGCCCTTGACCTGGCCGGACTGTATTCCGCTTTTAATTCATCCTTTTTAGCGGTTGAGTACAGTTTTTGGATCGGCCCGAATCGTATTATCCGGCCGGAACAAATCAAGGCCGGCGAATCTGAAGAAACTTTATTATCGCTTCAAGATGAAAATGAGGTTATTCAAAGCCTCCGCATGAACGATATCGAGCGGCTCCAACCTGCCCTGGACCAATTCTTTGACGGGTTGACGCACGAGCCGAAACTTTCCAGAGAGCAGTTTCAGAAAAAAGTGACCGCACTCATCTGCTCAATCTATCATGTCTGTCTGGAACGGG
>DASVMB010000392.1:0-3098 GCA_036384575.1 Bacillota bacterium | reverse complement strand
CCGACATAAATGGGGGAACCAAGGATAAATGCGTCGGCCGCTGCGACTTTCCGGAGAACGGGTGCCAGTTCATCGTTTACAGCGCATTTGCCGTAACTGGGACCATTCCTGGTCTTGCAGGCGAGACAACTGATGCAGCCTTTGTAATTCAGATCATACAGATGGATCAGTTCGGTTTCGGCTCCCTGAGAAATGGCTCCTTCAAGAGCCCTCCTAAGCAGGGTGGCGGTATTCCAATTCTTTCTCGGGCTGCCGTTCAAGGCGATTACCTTCATGAATGACACCTCCTCACCGTGTATCAGAACTCAACGATCCGGGGCGGATTAGGTGAAAAATCCGATTCCTCCCGTACGCAACGGACTGATTGCTTACTTGTGAAAAGTATATCGCTTAATTATCAAGAAAATAAGTACGCACTTTTCAGATATATACTTACCAAAAAGTAAGCACCGGAGGAACGGGATTATAATTGTTGGATGCGTCAAATCCTTGCAATCATCGATGCTTTTCCTTCGTTTTTATGGCCGACCTTGATGTTCAATGCGTTATCACGAATGGTACAACGGTCCGGTGTGTACCCCGCGGGGTTATTGTCTATCGATCCAGGATTATTTATTATTTCTACAGCGGCGATTTTGGAAATATTCGCAAAAATAAGGAGAATGGGTCCCGAATAATTCGATTTTAAATCAATACGAATTTCATGAGCGCTTTTGGCCAGGCCAATCGTCAATTTATTTCCAAGATCATCCCGAAAATCATAGTTGGCGGAAGCTGTCAGAAAAACCATGAAACAAAGGTTCTCATATCGGTCTACCCTGTTTCCGACATGACTGCACAGTTGAAAATCATCAGAGAGATTCAAAGGTATTACACTGTTTTCTCTGAGGTAAACAGGGATGTTCTCCAGTGCCGCTTTCACTCTTAACAGCCTGTTCCCCGTGACGATCTCCCCGCTAAAGAAATTGATCCAATCCCCATCCGGAAGATATACATCCTTTCCGGAGCTATCTTCTTCAGTAACCGGGGCAACCAGCAAGCTGTCACCGAACATATACTGCTGAGATACTTCCATACAGCTGGGGTCATCCGGATATTCCATAACCATCGGCCTCATCATGGGGATACCCGTCTCTGCGCTTTGAATGGCTTGCTGATAAATGTAAGGCAACAGATTCATCCGCAAGTCGGCGTATTTTTTAAATATTTCGATTACCAAAGGTCTTCCGGTTCTTTCCGCAATGTTCCACGGTGTCCGGTCCTGATTAAACTCGCCTTTGGTCTCGGCATGATACTGCATGATCGGGCAGAAAGCCGCCATTTGGGCGGCACGTATATACAGCTCGGCTGAAGGTATGGCCCCGTGAAATCCCCCCAAATCCCAACCCCAAAAAGGGATCCCGGACATGCCGCAATTCAAACCGGCTCTCACCGACGCCCTGAATGCTTCATAGGTGGATCGTTCATCTCCCGCCCAGTGGAGCGGATACTGTTGAGCCCCGGTAAAACCGGCCCTGCTAAATGTCACTCCACCGTCAGCCACATGCTCCGCCGCAAATCGGTGATAAGCGCCGATATAATCATTGGCATACTGATTCCTCATCTCATCCCCGGTTCTGCCGTCAAAAAACAGCACGTCCTCCCCGTAGATACATTCCCCGCCATCCGTCTTAAACCCATCAACACCGATATCCTTCAACAGATACAGTCTTTTATTAAACCACCATTCTCTGGCCGCAGGATTTGAAAAATCAAGCACCAGACTTCTTTTAAACCATTCATAGTCGGGAATTCGATATGGTTTGCCATCCCGGTATTGCACATGATAGCCGCCGGCGAGCATTGCCCTTTCGTCTTCATCTCTTTGGCCATGAGCGATTCCATCCATATACTTTTCCACCGGGACTTGCCATAGCAATACCTTTAAACCGTTTTGATGCAGATCTTCAACCATTTTTCTCGGATCCGGCCATCTTCCCCAATCCGGATAAGTAAAATCTTCATAGCGCAGATAGTCGTTGCCGTCTTTCACACGGTATTGAGCATCGTTAAAAATATAAAATGTGGCTTCGTCGCTCCATTGCTCCAGCACCAGGACCGTGGCAGGGATTTTATACTTATTGGTCAACTCAACCTGTTTCATCGTCTCCGCCTGACTATCCCAGTTGTTACTGGAAATCCACGGGCCAAACGACCACTTCGGAGGGAGTTGCGGTTTTCCGGTTAATTTTACGAAACTTTGAACGATCTCTTTGGGATTTCCGGTAAATATGTATCCGGCGGTAGCCTGTTTTTCCTTATGAATATTGATTTCCATTTCAAACAAATCCGAGAGCCTTGTGCCAAATCTAAAAACAGAATACATTGGGGTATCCGTATAGATTCCGTACCCCTTTGAGCTGATAGCCAGGGGTACCGGGATATAGGTTCTGAGTCTTTGGTCCCGGTATTGGTTATAGACGTAGGTATCAACATTATGTCCCCGGTATTCGATATGAGAATATCTTTCTCCCATACCAAAGAACCTTTCAGCGCCGTCCATGAAAAACTTAAACCGAACTTTATAGATTTGATCGCTGCCATCTCCTAAAAATTCGATAAATCCTCCACCATGACGGTTATAAGATTGAAGTATTTGGGCAGGCGGCCCCTGCATAAATTTATCCGAAACATTTATCGATAAATCACGGGTCCCGATTTTCAGGATTTTATTATCCAGTTCGATATTGACATCTTCTGCAACAACTGGGTCACCAACCGGGGAAACATCCGTTACATAAAATGACCACTTTAGCGTGGAATCATTATGCTTTTTCATTTCGAAACAAGGTCGCTTTGCAGTCCCGGGTAAAGAATTAAAATCCAATGTGACTCGATCACTGTTTATACGAACATTCGTAATATCCCCTACGGGTTGCCACGCTCTGACGGTAAAATTTTCTGCTTTGGAAGTTACCTGAGTGTCATCGGTTTTTACGATAAACCTGTATTCGACATGATCGCCAAAATCGAACGGTCCGATACCGGCCTTCCAGTACCTGTCTCCCGCATCGCCGGTTTCAACTTCCATCGTTATTCTTTTCTGTGAATTCCCGTTT
>DASVMB010000391.1:0-8769 GCA_036384575.1 Bacillota bacterium | reverse complement strand
GATTTGGCGGCAAGAATGCGCAAGCACGTTGTAAACGCAGGAATGAAGGTGATCGTTCATGAATCATATTGTCCTGATCGGTAGATTGACCAGAGATCCGGAGCTACGTTACACACCGAACGGAGTGGCGGTCGCCAACTTTGATCTGGCGGTAGATCGTCCTACACCTAACCAACAAGGCGAACGGGAAGCCGATTTTATCCGCATCGTCGCCTGGCAAAAACAGGCCGAACTTTGTGCCAATTATTTAAAAAAAGGCCGTTTGGTCGGAGTTGAGGGCCGTTTGCAGATTCGAAATTATGAAACCCAGGACGGTCAGAAACGAAAGGCTGCCGAGGTAATTGCGAGTTTTGTTCAATTTTTGGACAAGGGCCGTGATGATGCCGGTGCGCCATCAACCGGAAGCGGATTTACTCCGGGGACCGGTTCGTCAGGCGGCAGGACGAATGCCGGCGGGGACCCGGGTTCGGATCCTGCTGAAGATCTGGGCGGCATTAACCTGGATGATCTACCATTTTGATTTTTCGTAAAACCGACTCGTCACGCGCATGCGCGTGTAACGGTTTTTACAAAATAACGATTACCGAGTCAAGTGTTATTTTATGTGGAGGTGATTTAAATGCCTAGAAACGAACGGGAACGCGGCGACCGGGAACCCGGCAGAGGGCGCCGGCCGAAGAAGAAGGTGTGTTCCTTTTGTGTAGACAAAGTGGAACATATCGATTATAAAGAAACAGCAAAATTACGTAAGTTCATCACTGAAAGAGGCAAGATTCTGCCGCGACGGATCTCCGGCAATTGCGCCATTCATCAACGTCAGTTGACGTCGGCAATCAAGCGGGCGCGCCAAATCGCGTTATTACCATTTACCAGTGAATAAAGAGGCCTCAGGCCTCTTTTTTTAGGTGGCGGAAACCTTTCGCCATCCAATGCGTTAGTTGGAGAGAAGGCGTAGGCTGTGCCGGAAGAGTTTTTTGAGACAGCTCCCGACAAGAATCTCAACAGGCCGGAATAACCGGTTTAAGTGGGGAAAAACAGGCGGAACACCTAATTGCAAACGCAGGAAAAAAAACGGTGATAGAGAATATGATGGGTTGAAGGAGGAACTTCTCATGTCGTCTAACAACCCTGACTTTAATATCGTAAAGAACGTAAGGATTATCGAATGGTTAAAGGCGGAGATCGTGGCCGGTTTGGGCTCGCTCTTCAAGGCAATGGTTAAAAACAGTGAGGAAGCGATCCAGGACTCCTTGGCCTGGTTGATCGTAAGTTGTTATTTTTTGGGTAAACGGCTGGGTATTCCCTTCGCGAAACTGGATGCCCGGATTGAGCAGCAATTGCAAGCTCCTCAACTACAGGATCACGAGATTGAGGAGTGGTACGGCGATGTGACCAACCTTCAGAATTACCTTCGGGAACGAAATCTGAAGGAACCAAATCGAATGTAGGCGGGTGTTGGGAATGAAGCTTATTTTAAAACAGGATGTAAAAGCCTTGGGCCGCAAGGGTGATGTTAAGCAAGTGGCGGATGGTTATGCCCAAAACTTCTTGCTCCCCAAAGGTTTGGCAGTGGAGGCTACTCCCGCCAATATGAAGTTGTTGGAAGACCAAAAACAAAGTGCGATCCGCCGGGAATTGCTGGACGAGGCGGAGGCTAAGGAAATGGCGGTTAAACTCAATGGCTTAGCCCTGCATTTCAAGGTCAAGGCCGGAGAGGGCGGACGGCTTTTCGGTTCTGTTACCGCGAAAGACATTGCGGATCAGATCCAGAAGATGATCCATTTTGAACTGGACAAGAGAAAGCTCGAACTTGACGAAGCCATCAAGGCCGTGGGTGATCATCCCATCAAGATCCATCTATATAAAGGGGTTACCGCGACCATTCACGTACAGGTAAGCGCCGAATAGTTATGCTTGGGCGGCCATTCCGTCTAATCATTTGTCATGAATGGTAGTTATTGGATTATTTTTCCTTTTTTAACCTGTTTTTACTAAAATAGTTTATTGAACCGGGGTGCGTGCACTTTTACACCACCCCCACAAGGCATCGCGCATTTAATGAATTCACATTTACGCGCCATGTATCGATGCGTGAAATCGTCCGGATCGCGGCAGGTTACCTTGAGGCGATGTTTTGATATCAGCCGGATTCGGGTTAAATCTATAAAAGGAGTTACTGATGAAAGGCATAATCAAAAGGGTTGCTCCCGGCGTCAAACCGCCGGTTCCTTTACACGAGCGGCTACTCGATGACGAACAGTTGGTTCGCCAGGTGGCTGCGATTTTTGCGTTACTCTCCAATTTATATGGCTCGGATAAACTGGTTCTAAAGGCCGGTAAGTTGGAGGCCTTGAAACTGATGCGTTCCGAAGTTCTAGAAGAACGGGTTTTGGCTCTTCAGAAGATCGTTTTTGAAGATCCGACCATCGATACCCTGCCGCACCGGAAGGATCGGCCTCAAGTGCTAAACGAGATTGAGGAGGAGATCGCCGATCTAATTGCCCGCCGCACGGTGGAGGAGAAGATCGAGAAGAAGATCGCTGATCGCATGCAACAGCGTCATGAGGAGTATTTGAAGGAGATCAAGATTCAGATCCTTCAGGAATCCGCTGGTCCCGATAATCCTCATACCCTTAAGAAATTGGCGGAACTGGAGAAACTCGATTCCATCAATCTTTCCAAATCGGCACTGGAGACGTTGAAACCAACCAAACTCAATGAGGTGGTAGGGCAGGATCGGGCGGTTAAAGCGCTGTTGTCCAAGATCGCTTCGCCCTTTCCGCAGCATGTGATTCTTTACGGCCCACCAGGCGTCGGGAAAACTACTGTGGCCCGGTTGGTGCTGGAAGAAGCGAAACGGATTCCCTTCACACCGTTTAAGGAGATCGCTCCATTTGTCGAAGTAGACGGGACCACCCTGCGTTGGGATCCTCGGGAAGTGACCAATCCCTTGCTCGGCTCGGTGCATGACCCCATCTATCAGGGGGCCAAGCGGGATCTGGCCGAGGGTGGCGTACCCGAGCCGAAGTTGGGTTTAGTGACGGAGGCTCACGGCGGTGTATTGTTCCTGGATGAGATCGGTGAGATGGATCCGATGCTTTTGAACAAACTTCTAAAGGTACTTGAGGATAAAAGGGTCAGTTTTGACTCGGCTTATTACGATCCCAACGATCCAAATGTTCCGAAATATATTAAGAAACTATTCTCCGAAGGTGCACCGGCCGATTTTATTCTAATCGCCGCCACCACACGGGATCCATCGGAGATCAACCCGGCGCTGCGTTCCCGCTGCGCGGAGGTTTTCTTCGAACCCTTGGATCAACAGGATATTCAGATAATAGTGACCAACGCCGCCGAACGGTTGGAGGTCCGGATCGCGCCGGAGGTTCCGGAGTTGATCGCCGAATATACCATTGAAGGCCGGAAGGCGGCCGGTATTTTGGCGGATGCCTATGGCTTGGCTTTATATAAAAACAAGGATCAACAGCCGGATCGGGGGGAGATCACCATCGGTCAGGAGGATCTGCTGGAGGTATTTCAGGTCAGTAGGCTCTCTCCTTATCTGACGGTCCGGGGTTCCGAACGTACCGAGTGCGGCCGCATCTTTGGCCTGGGGGTTTACGGGTTTGTCGGTTCGGTTTTGGAGATTGAAGCGGTGGCGTTCGCCGCTTCCGATAAAGGTAAAGGCCGGCTTCGTTTCAACGAAACCGCGGGCAGCATGACGAAAGACTCGGTTTTTAACGCCGCGTCTGTGGTTAGGCTGGTGGCCGGCATGGATCTGAGTGATTTCGACGTTCACGTGAATGTAGTGGGCGGCGGAAAGATCGATGGACCGTCGGCCGGGGTCGCGATTACTTTGGCGATCATCAGTAGCCTGACCAAACAGGCAATCCCCCAAAATATTGCGGTCACAGGGGAAGTTTCGATTCAGGGGAAGATCAAGGCAGTAGGCGGGGTCTTTGAGAAGATTTACGGCGCCCGGCAAGCCGGGATGAAGAAGGTGTTTATTCCCAAAGAGAATGAGAAGGATGTTCCCACCGACCTTAAGGATATCCAGATCATTCCGGTCGAGACGATTCAGGAGATCATTGCCGACGCGCTCATACCGGCGGAGAATTTAGCAACCGCGAATTAGGCAATAGGCAACAGGCAATAGGAATGGGCAAGAGGCATGAGTAGCGCGCCCCCACGGGGGGGGCGCGGGGCAAAAAGCGTGGGCTATCCTATTCCAATTTTAAAGGGTAAAGGGAAAAGTGGAAAATCACTTCTTTTTACCCTTTACCCTTTCATTTTACCCTTTTCTCCTTCTAGCACATTATCCGATACATTTTTATCTAAGTTTATCTAAGTTCACGGAGGATGTCATGAGCGATGCCACGCTAGACCGGGTTCCACCCCAGAATATTGAAGCCGAGCGTTCCACGCTTGGCTCGATGATGCTTGAGAAAGAGGCTATCTACAAGGGTTCCGAGGTATTACGACCCGAGGATTTCTATCGCGAAGCGCACCGGGTGATCTTTGAGGTCGTCACGCAACTGGCCAATAAAGGTGAACCGGTAGATATCATCACCGTCTCTGAGGAACTAAAACGCCGCGAGATGCTGGACAAGATCGGGGGAGTGGCCTATCTGACAGCCCTGGCTAACTCGGTGCCCACCGCGGCCAATATCGAATATTACGCGCGGATCGTCGAGGAAAAATCATTGTTGCGCTCGATCATCTCGGTGGCTACCAATATCGTGTCCCTGGGGTATGCCGGGAGTGAGGAAGTAGACCAGATCCTGGACGAGGCGGAGAAACAGATCTTTCAGATCTCCCAGAAACGCAATATCAAGGGTTTTGTAAGTCTAAAGAGCATCCTGATCGAAACCTTCGAAAGAATCGAGCAGATCTATGAGTCTAAAGGAGGGGTAACCGGCTTGCCCACCGGTTTCACGGATCTGGATCGAATGACCGCCGGGCTTCAACCCTCGGATCTGGTCATCTTGGCTGCCCGGCCCAGTATGGGCAAGACCACCTTTGCCTTGAACATCGCCCGTCACGCCGCGGTGGAGCTCAAAATCCCGGTAGTCATTTTCAGCCTGGAGATGTCCAAGGAGCAATTGGCTTTAAAGCTCCTTTGCTCGGAGGCGGGTGTGGATAACCAGCGGATTCGGACCGGGACCCTGATGGACAACGACTGGCCCCGCCTTTCCCACGCATTAGGCCGGCTCTCGGATTCCACCATGTTCATCGACGATACCGCCGGCGTCTCGGCCCTGGACATTCGGGCCCGGGCCCGCCGGATCAAAGCTGAAAACGGGTTGGGATTGATCGTCATCGATTACTTGCAGCTGATGCAGAACCGGGGGCGTTCCGAAAACCGCCAACAGGAGGTGTCGGAGATCTCCCGCTCCCTGAAGTCCCTGGCCCGGGAGTTGAATGTGCCGGTGATAGCCCTCTCGCAACTATCGCGGGCAGTGGAACAGCGTCAGGTAAAGGTTCCGTCCCTGGCCGACCTGCGGGAGTCCGGATCACTGGAGCAAGATGCAGATATGGTCGCTTTCTTATACCGGGAAGACTATTATAATCCCGAAACCGACAAGAAGAATATCACCGACCTGATCATCGCCAAGCAACGCAACGGTCCTACCGGATCCATCGAGATGCTCTTTCAAAGGGAGTTCAGTAAGTTCGTGGGTCTTGATAAATATCGTAAACAAGCGTAGGGAGCGCATTACGTTCCCTTTTTTATTTGGTTAATAAAATTGATAGGAAAACCATGCTGGATAATGAAATATCGGAAAAGTTAAATAATTTTTAATTTATCCTCTAGACGGTTTGGAGATTGAAAGGTATAATGAAATTGGTTTTAATCGATTAACCTGATTTTTATAAGGATAAACATGACCACAATTAAAGAGATTGCCAAATTAGCCAATGTTTCAACCGCGACAGTATCGTACACGCTCAATGATCCTTCCAAGATCAGCGAGGAAACACGAAATAAGGTACTTCAAGTCATTAATCGTGTAAATTATAAGCCTAACAGTATCGCCAAAAGCTTGAAGGTGAAAAAAACCAACACCATCGGGATTATTACCGAAGACATCGCCACTTTTATCGCCCCGGAGATTATTAACGGAATCGATGAATACGCCGAACAGAAAAAGTATCATATTCTATTGAATAATATCCGGTTGCATAAGCGGCTCGGCATTCATTTCGACGATACAGTCAAATACTCCAGGATTATTTCCGAGATCACCAGTGTTCTGCTGAGTAAACAAGTGGACGGCTTTATTTATCTGGGGGTTTATTGTCGCGATGTTACCGGTTTAATCGATAAAATTCCGGTTCCCATCGTTTATACTTATTGTTTTACCCAAAACGAGAATGATGTCTCGATTGGTTATGACGATGAGCTTGCCGCCTATGAAATCGTTCAATATCTGGTGAGTAAAGGGCATCGCAAGATCGGAGTCATCACGGGATTAATGGATTCCGTTCATGCCCAGGACCGGTTGAAGGGTTATCAGAGAGCCCTATACGAGCATAATATCTTGTTTAACCCGCAATACATGGTGATCGGCGACTGGAATGAAAGGGGCTATACAGCCGGGAAAGAGTTATTGACCTTACCGGATCGTCCCACGGCGATTTTCGCCATGAACGATATTATGGCCGGTGGCGTCATCGATGCCGCGAACGAAATCGGGATCAAGATTCCCGGGGAACTCTCATTGGTGGGCTTTGATAATCGTGAGTGCAGCACCGCATACACTCCAAGGCTTACGACAATGGCGATACCCCTCAACGAAATGGGCCAGTTGTCTGCGGAGACGTTGATCACGATGATTAACGGAGATTACGACGAGAGTCATCCTAAGAGGATTATTAAACTACCGTGTAAATTGGTGGAACGGAACTCCGTTTCCCGGAATAATTAATAAAAACCCGGTTCGGTCCCCTTTGGATATTTATGAACTCGTGAGAGAAACCAAATTTTTTTATCATTTAATTTAACCGATTAAATTAAATACCTAAACATATAAAGAAAGTCTTAAGAATTAACCTTTAAACGCAAGGCGTGCTTGAAGTACTTTAGGGGTGTCATGATCTTCTCGTTTAACCGATTAAATTAGCATAACCAATAATGTTTGGGGGAGGGATATCCGACACAATAATTTCCCGGGGATAGAAAGTAAAAAAAAGGAGGTCGGTATCATTGAGAAGGAAGCTTCAGAAAACAATTGGTCTTGTGATGCCCGTGTTACTTGTCGTTTTATTGGCCGGCCAGATTTTTGCCGCCCCGAAACCGGTGACAATCCGCTTCATGTACTGGGCTGACGGGGAACAAAAGAAAGTTGTGGAGCAAGTTTGTAAAAAGTTTAATCAACTCAATCCGGACATCATTGTTAAACCGGAGGCCAAGCCGTCCGATCTGAATTTTGACGCCATGATGGCCACCTTAATCGGGTCAAAGAATCTTCCCGATTGCAGCTACATGGGAGAAACGGATACGCTGCGCTATTATGAAAAGGGTGTTTTAGCCGATCTGTCATCCTTTTTTAAGAAGGACCTAGGAAAGAAACTGGATGCAGTTACCATCAAATCCACTGATGGTAAAACCATTGCCGCCGGACTGTCGGATCAGGTGATGATTCTATATTACAACAAGGATCTTTTTGACAAGGCCAAGATGGAATACCCGCCCGCCTCGCCCGATAAAGCCTGGGACTGGAACAAATTTGTCGAGGCCGCGACGAAACTGACGGTGGATGCAAATGGCAAACATCCCGGCGAGGCCGGTTTCGATCCCAATCAAGTTGTTACATATGGCGTGAATGTCTCGTTCTTCTTCCAATTCTCATTTATGTGGGCCCTGAATTCCAATGGCGGCGGTACAGTTTCCCCGAACGGAAAAGAACTTTGGTTCAATAAACCGGAAAGTATTGACGCTCTTCAGAAAGTAGCCGACCTGATCAACAAAGATCAAGTACACCCGGCGGTTGGTTCCAACCAAGCCGGAGCCATCGGTGGCGTAGATCAAGCATTGCTCTCGGGTAAGGTGGCCATGTTCATCTCCGGTTCCTGGGACATTGCCAATGCCGGCAGGGCCAAAAGGGAAAACAGCCTCAATTACGGGATTGCGGCGCTTCCCAAATTGAAGGTTCCGGTGACCATGAATTGCGGCGCGCCGCTGGTAATTTACAAAACCTCCAAGCACCTGGCCCAGGCCAAACGGTTCTATAAATTCATGATGGATCCGGAGCAGGTTTTGGATATCATCAAGACCGGTGCCTGGTTGCCGAATGAAGAGAAATGGTATACAGACCCCGCGCTTCTTGCCAAATGGATCGATAGCCCCAATTTCCCGTCGGAGGCAAGGACGCTCATCCCGGCGTATGCCCTGAAATATACGGCGCAGTGGCCTGCCTACAGTTGCCCTCCCTGGTCAAGAATGGGTTCCCAATTTGATCCCGCCTGGGATGCGTTGTGGGCTGGAAAGAAAACCGCCAAGGAAACGGTTGATTCCTTTATGCCCAAGATTAAGCCGATCTTTGCCAGCGGGAAGGCGAACGATTAAGGGAAAGCTCGCCAATACGCGCAATCTCGCAATAGGTTGCGCGCATTGGCGGGACCATTACAGAGGTGACATTTATGGGGGAAACGGCTTTAAAAAAAGATTTGGGGCGAAATCCGGCGCGGATAAAAAAATACAAACCCCAAGAGGCGATAGCGGGTTATCTCTTTACCCTTCCTGCGATCGCCGGGTTCCTCATTTTT
>DASVMB010000390.1:0-5102 GCA_036384575.1 Bacillota bacterium | reverse complement strand
TAATGATTGCCAAAAATAACATCCCGATAATTCCGGCCAGGACCGAATTTAGGATCCATACGCGTGGAAACGGGGTTCGTCCCCGGCCACTCCGGTTGGCCCCTTGGTTTTGTCCATTGTTATCGCGATAAAATCCAGACTCATCATCCGAAGATCTCCCGGATCCCGATGTTCCGATTTCAATGGTAGTCCCTTGGAAATTCTCACGTTCCTCGGATGAAAGAATCTGAACCTTCTCTAGACTCGTCTGACAATTCGAACAGACCGTATCGTCCGCCCCGACTTCCCGTCCGCAAACAGGGCATTGCATCTCTATTCACTCCCGTGCTTTAGGTTCAGTCCCCGCAGAGGCATACCGGTTTAAAACCCGTTTGACTCCGACACCAATGAAATCGTGGTATTCCTTGCAAAAAATCTCGGCGTTAGCCCGGATCCCGGTCCACATTTGCCGGGTCCCCTCTTCGGTTCTCTCCTGTTGCGGGCCCCAATGCATGCACCAGGGTTCCTTCTGGTAGGGAATGGCCACCCAATAACCATGTTTGATATATTCCAGACTTTGTGGACCCTCATAGTAAAGAAAACTATCATAGAGCTCCTCGCGCCAAGGAATATCATACTGAGTCATCATGATCAGACCGTCAATCACCAACACCGGTTGGAAGGGGCGGGCCACCGGTCGAAACCGGACAATTCGTTCCCGACGTTCATTCCAATGGGGTAAAGGTAACCGGCTTCCCGGACCGCGATACTCCCAGACCTTACCGAAACTGTGGAGCCCGTCATGAAACCAGATACCGCTCTTGGGAAGACGGTTACCTCCGACCACCCCTATCATCCCAATCTTTGGATACTTTGTGAAGACCTCAACCATATCCAGGATTAGATTACGGTTAAAAATGAAGGTATCCTGATGTAGATAGACTTTGTATTTGGCGTCGGATTCCCGCATTGCCAGGTTGTAGGCCGAGGCCATGCCCTTGGCGCCCCGGATCTCCTTCACTTCAACCTTAAAACCCGGAGGGATAATCAGTTGATCAAGATAATTGCGACAACGGCTGTATAACGTTTCGTCATTGATACATATAACGAAAGCCACCTTTTGAGGTTCCATGATTCGCTCCTTAAGATTTAAATCATATGCCTGTAGTCGGACAGTTCAATTCCACTGCGGTACCTTTGGAGGGCGGTTGGTATGATATTCTTGTTTCATCCGTTCTTTGGCCTCAATATAATCCGCAAGAATTCGAGAGAGCTCGGCCTGTTTTTCCGGATTAGTTTCCCGTTTTAATTTGGAACGGTGAGAACGAATTAACATATCCAAGTTGAGGTTGGAAGCCCCGTAAGCCAAAAATGCCCAACGGGGGTAAAATTTCTTATAAAAATAAATATCACTGCAATATGTCTCGCGGATGATGCGTGATTGGTTTTGAATTTTTCCCTTGCTTTGGAAATGTATCACCGGTGCGTCCGGTAGGTACATAAAACGGTAGCCTTCCCGTTTGGCATGAACCGCCCAATCCAGGTCCTCATTATGGAAATAATAGTTTTCGTCATATCCACCGATTTTATGAAACGTGGCGGCGCGGATTAGGGCGAAGGTGGTTCCGACAAACTCGATTCGGAACCGCTTTTCAAAATCAACCGGTCGCAAGCGCCAGATATGGGTTTTAATCATTTGGCGGTTATGATCCTCATTGAGTAAGGGCCCGCTTACTCCATCTACATCCGGTTCGTTTTCCAAGACTTCCAGCATAGCCCGGAGCGTTCCGGGGAGGATTTCGATATCGCTGTTTAGAACGAGTATATTCTCTGCCTTTTCAATGATCCCGGAAATCCCCCGGTTAAAACCACGAGCGGGACCAAGATTTTCGGTATTAATCTGAAGTAAAGCCTCGGGGAATTTTTCCCGGACCATCTCCGCTGTCCCATCATTCGAAGCGTTATCGACAACTGTGACCAAACAAGAACATCCTAGACTGGCCATCTCGGTGTACAGAGATTTCAAGCAATTTTCGAGTAATGCTTTGGTTTTATATGTTACAACAACTGCAGCAATTTTAACCGGTTTCATTCGGAATCCTCCCTTTGTAACCTATCAATTTTAACATAACTGGTTTCCGGTAACAAGCTCCTACAGGTGTTCATGGATGGGAATGATGAAGAACGGCTGCGACCAGGCGAAGCGCCCGGCTACTTCCAGTTCCACCCGGATGAATCCTTCATCGCCCCTGGGACGGTATTCTCCCAGGGTACCCTCGGCTTGTCCCATCACCTTTCCTTGATGATTGAGAAAGCGGATTGTCCCCGCGACAGGGGTACTCACTTGGATTAACTTGTTTGCATTTACCTGAAACTCAAGGACGGGCCCGGTGGTGGCATAAAAACTACCCTGCCGTAATGCCTTTATAAAGGTATCCTCAGTCAAGTGTTCGGCTTTGACCATAATCCATCCCCGGTCCAATAATTCCGCGTTATCCGAGTCGTCCACCGCAACCCCCCATACCGGATGCTCCGGGCCGAAATGGCGTAATAACTGATTCCAGAGGAGTAAATCATCGCGGTAATCGGAATGATGGTTATAAATCTCCATTAAATGAAAGTCCGGCAGCTTTAGGAGATCTCCCAAATACCAGCAACCGGTCCCTAAGTTGCCTTGCCAATTGGGATGGGCCGGCATTCCAAGCCGGTTTTGAGAATGGAAGTATTCAATCTGAACCAGGTGTTTTCCAAGAGGCCAGAATGGTTGGGGTATGGTTTTTTCATTTCCGGCCAGAACCAGTAAATCGGGGAAGTCCGGCGGGACATACCGGGTTGTGGTGTCATGATCGGTGATCACCAATACTTGATAACCCGCGGCTTGGTAGCGCCGAACCGTCTCCGCCACCGGCAGTTTGGGATGAACATCTTTGGAATTGGAGGTATGGAGATGCAGTTGGGCCTTATAGTAATACCCCGGGGCCGCGTAAGGGTTTTTTATAGCAAAGTTTTTTATTACCGGCAGCGGAGGAATGGGTGATGCCAAGCGAGTGCGGTAAGTCTGGAAACGGACTGTATTCCATAAATTAATGATACCGAAGATGGCAATGAGTAAAGTGAAAACCCAAATGATCATCATCAACATAGCGATCATCAACGACATTTTACGCTCCTCACCATATCACAGCATAAATCGCCATTATTATATCATATTGCCACCGGAGGCAAACAAGCTAATTCTTGGCCAAGTCCGACATTTCGACGACTAAACATCATCGTGAAAGTGGTTTTTTGGATTACAGCGGCAGTGAACGACAAGGTTATAAATTTGATATATGGGTGAGAAGCGGATGATTCCGGTTGACAGCTCGAAAAAATAAGGAATATAATTAAATAATGCTCTCAAAATGTATGTTAAAGGCAGGTCCTTCGTTTGATGCCTCAAACATTCAGCATCGTCATTACAGTGAATAGCCCGGGTGAAGTCAGCGGATGGTTGAAACCGACAGTTAAGGCGATTCGTGAATGGAACCGGCCTGTGACAATAACGGTTTTCATCCCGCCCTGCACCTTTGCGAGCGGTACCGAGAAAAATGTAGTTCAAGCCATTCCTGGAATAGATTTGGTGGTAACATCTTCCGAACTTTTTCGTTATATCGTCTTGGGAAGGAAACCCAAAGGGTTCCACCCTTCCCCTCAAGGGATCGTCTTATTCCTGGGGGGTGATCTGACGTATGCGGCCCTTTTGGCCAAAAGGCTTAAATACCCGGCATTGGCCTATTCCGAGGGCGTCGTCAATTGGACGAATATTTTCAGGTATTTTGCAACTCCTTATCCTAAAAACGCTCGAAAGCTTGCCGCCAAGGGCGCCCCGGCCTCTCAAATCCGGACCATCGGCAATCTGATGCTGGATGCGATTCCTACGGATTTAGACGGTAAGAAGATCCGGGAGGAGCTCAAGATTGGGGACAAGCCGGTACTGTTGTTAATGCCCAGCAGCCGCCCGGAGCATTTTGAATATATGCTTCCTTTTTTAATTCAGGTGAGCGGAGAGATTCATAAACAGATTCCCGGGCTATATCCGGTCATTAGCATCTCTCCTTTTATCACAGACCGACAACTCGCCGGGGTACTAACGGGTGAATACGCCGGGGTTCTCGGTGTAACCGGCAGTTATAAGGACGGACAAACCGTTCATGGCGTTACTTCATGGGAGCAACCCGGTTCTTTCTTAACTTCCGATGGAACCGTGATCTCGGCATTCAGGGGACGGCAGTATGAGTTGATGGCTGCGGCGGATCTGGCAATATCGCTACCGGGAACGAATACTTTTGAACTTACGGCTTTCGGGGTTCCGACCATCGTCACCTTGCCGTTAACCCATCCGGAAAGGATTCCGATTGAGGGTCCCATCGGTTTACTCGGAAAAATACCCGGTTTTGGCGGATGGTTAAAACGTACGCTATTACCGCGGATGGCCTTAAAGATCAAATATACTTCCTGGCCCAACCGCCTGGCGGAAGCCATGATTACTCCCGAGGTCCGCGGATTGATCACAGCCGGTGATGTGAGTGCCGTGGCCGTTTCGTTGCTGGCGGACCCCGAGGAACGGAAACGAATCTCCGGGGAATTACGGAAACTGGTCGGAGAGCGCGGCGCCGCCCCAAAATTGGTTCAGCTTATGGAAATTATAATAAGCGAGCATTACGGCGGATTTGAATCGCAATGAGAGCTTGTAACCAATAACTATAAAAGGATACGACGATGAATACTGGAAAACGATTGATGCATTATGTCAAACCATACTGGCGGCAACTGACGGTTGGTTTTGTCACCATGGTGTTTATGTCAGCCATTCAACTCGTTTACCCGGTCATCATGGGACCGGGATTAATTGATAGAGTCCTTAACACCAAAGATTTCCGAATGTTGAATTGGTTGGTACTCCTGGTCATTGTGGCCGTTTCCATCAAAGCATGTCTGACTTTCGCGCAAAACTATTTTATGGCCTTTGTTGGCCAAAGAGTTGTGGCTAATCTGCGTAACGCGGTCTTTCACCATCTCCAAAAAATGTCCATTGCTTTCCATGAGTCGCACCGGGTCGGCGAGATTATCTCCCGGGTAAC
>DASVMB010000389.1:0-3535 GCA_036384575.1 Bacillota bacterium | reverse complement strand
AGTTTTGCTTCTGATGAACATAGGTGAAACTTATTATTCTGCCAAATCTTCCCCGACCCCTACTCAGTTACGGTTGAGGAATATCTTAATCTAAGTTTACCGTATAAGGGGAGCTAGTGGGGTGAGTCGGCTTCATTGCCTACGACTCTCTTTTGCTCTCTCTAGCGACGGGCGCTAGAGAGAGTAACCCTACCCTTCGCAGTCTATTTTATCACTGCTTTGAGTCCGCCTTTTCCCCTCCTTCCCGCTTACCGTATAAGGGGAGATAACTAGGGTGAGTCGGCTTCACGGCTTACGGACAAACTAAAAAACGAAATGCAGAAGACAAAATGAATATCGGAGAGGACGAACTTGGAGAAAACGCAACTGATCGCCACCGCCACTTTTGGTTTGGAGTCCGTAGTGGCATATGAGGTAAAGCAGCTGGGTTACGAGGATGCCAAAGTAGACAACGCCAGGGTTAGTTTCAGTGGCGACCTTGGCGCGATCTGCCGCTGCAATTTATGGTTACGGAGCGCCGACCGGGTTTTAATCCGCGTAGGTGAATTCCAGGCTCTCTCTTTTGAGGAGCTCTTTGAAGGAACCAAGGCCTTGCCCTGGGAGGATTGGCTTCCGGAGGACGCCACTTTTCCGGTGGAGGGTAAATCCATAAAATCAAAGCTTTTTAGCGTCCCCGACTGTCAGGCAATCGTCAAAAAAGCCATTGTCGAGCGGTTGAAGAGTCGCTACCACCGGCAGTGGTTCCCTGAAAACGGCCCCCTCTATAAAGTGGAAGTCGCTTTATTAAAAGATGTCGCCACTTTGACCATTGACACCACAGGACCCGGCCTCCATAAAAGGGGGTACCGTAAACTATCGGGGCAGGCACCACTCAAGGAGACGCTGGCCGCGGCTTTGATTGGCTTGAGTTACTGGAATCCCGATCGGGTGTTGCTCGATCCTTTCTGTGGTACCGGAACCATACCTATCGAAGCCGGTTTAATCGGCTTGAATATTGCTCCCGGTATCAACCGGAGTTTCACCGCCGAACAATGGCTGCAGCTTCCGGAGAAACTTTGGCAAAAGACCCGTGAAGAGGCTCACGATCTTATCCGTCGTGATCAAGAACTGCAAATCTCGGGGACTGATATCGATCCCGAGGTCCTGAGCCTGGCCCGTTACCACGTTGGGCAGGCCGGACTGGAAGGACGGATCCATTTGCAACGTCTCCCCCTTGCCGAACTCAGAAATAGCCATCATTATGGCTGTATCATAACCAATCCGCCCTATGGGGAGCGTCTCGGCGAATTACCGGAGGCGGAACGATTATATACGGAGATGAAGACGGTTTTTAAACCCCTGGAAACCTGGTCATTTTATATTCTTACCTCCCACCCGCGCTTTGAGAAACTATTTGGACGGCCTGCCGACCGGAAACGCAAGCTGTACAACGGCAGAATTGAATGCCAGTATTATCAATTCTTCGGTCCCCGGCCGCCCCGGCGGGAAAGAACGGATATTGATGATTAGTTATTGGTTATTTGTTATTCGTTGAGAGGTGCCGTAATGACTGTAAAAGGTATTGTTTATGCCATCTTGGCCGCTTTTTGTTTTGGAATCATGCCCATCTTTACCAAGCTGCTATACAGTTCGACCGGGGTGGACCCGTTCTTTTTTTTGATGCTTCGCTACTCTTTTGCGGCGATACTGATGTGGTTATTCATTTGGATCAGGCGGGATACCAGCTGGCGGGGGCTGGACCGTTCGAGCCTGGGAATGATCACCGTTTGCGGTGTGAGTTACACCATCGTCACCAGCACCTACTTTGTGGCATTACAATATATCGACGCCTCACTCAATTCCTTATTGACCTTCACCTTTCCAATATTCACGCCATTTCTGGCCCTTTTATTCTTCAAACAAAAGCTGAAACTGTTGCCGGTCATTGCGGCGTTGGTTGGCTTTGCGGGTTGCGGTCTTTTGATCGGAGGATATCGTTTGAGGGGCGCACCTCATGAGCTGATGGGCATCGGTTTGGGACTCGTCTCCGGCGTCATCTATGCCGTATATACACTCATGGGTCAAAAGATGACTGTCAATTTGAAACCGTTCACCATTACCACACTTAATCTTTCGATAGTGGCATGCTTTTTTGTAACGCTCCGTTTCGGATGGCTGTGGCGGTATCATGCTCCGCTCCGGGTTTACCTGGTGGCCTTATTGATAGCGGTAGTTTCAACCATTCTGGCCAACATTTTTTACTTTGAATCCATCCGCAACGTGGGTGCAATCAAGGCGGGGATCTTCAGTAGTTTCGAGCCTTTCTTTACCGCCATCCTGGCTACCGGCTTTTTGGGAGAACATCTATCTTCGGTTCAATGGTTGGGGGCTGCCTTTATTATCGGCGGGATGATTATTGTCCAACGGCCGTGGGAGACGAGACGTCGTTAACCACTGTCTGGTAAAGATTCAACATCTGGCGGGCTATCCGGTCCCAACTGTAATTGGCGCTTCGTTCCAACCCCTTGGTTATCAACAAGCGGCGCAGGGTTAAATCATCAAGTACCCGGAAGATGCTCTCGGCCAGCTGCAAGGTATCATCCGGAGCGAACTGCAATGCGGCTTGACCTACCACCTCCGGGAGGGAGGAGACATTGGAAGTGATCACCGGTGTGCCGCAGGCCATGGCTTCAATCGGCGGTAAGCCGAATCCTTCATACAATGAGGGATAGACGAATAGATCGGCTCCATTGTAAAAGAGCGGCAGATCGTCATTGGCCACGAATCCGGGAAAGATTACCCGGTCCTTCAGTCCCAGGGCTTCCGCTAAAAGTTGTAAACGAAAGCGGTGTTTGCACTCCGGTCCCAGGATTAAAAGTTGCTGGCCATCACGGAGTTCCCGGTTGATTTTGGCATAGGCTTGGATTAATTCAGCCACATTTTTCCGGGGGTTGAGCCCTCCTACATATAATATGAACCTTCGTTTGATGCCGTAGGTCGAAGCCAGCCTGCGCCGGGTGGCTTCCGGAGATAACGGCCGGTACGCGGCAGACGGTGCAGAGGGGAGTACCGTGATCTTGGCGGGTTCAATCCCAAAAACAGAAATGATGTCCCGTTTGGAAGCCTCCGAAACAGTGACGATTTGATCGGCGCGCTCTACGATATAGGGCATTTCGCGTGTAAAACGCTTGAGGAAACTGGGCCGAACCATCTCTGGAAGGAAATACGGGATCAGATCGTGAATCGTTACCACGATTTTGCAGGTTTTAGCCTGCGGTATTCTGAATCCATTCTGCGGCAAATGAAAAAGGTCGACCCGTTCCTTGGCTAACCATAGGGGAATCTCAAATTCTTCCCGTTCGTCATCTTTAGGCAAGTTGTATATACCGTGACTCCTGGGAAATGGCAATTCGGCCGTATCCCCGGTATCCGGCCAAAGAAATGCGTAATCATTGCCCCGATCCACTTCCGCCAGCTTCTGAATGAGGCAGTAGGTGTAGTTGCCAATCCCGGTTCCGTAAGACCACTTGATGGGTCGGGCCTCAATGGCGATTTT
>DASVMB010000388.1:0-5570 GCA_036384575.1 Bacillota bacterium | reverse complement strand
CCTTGGAGATTGTGGCTTTATTCGATATCGACGAGAACAAGATCGGCCGAAAGATCGCCGATGTCGATATTTATCATCTGTCCCAATTGCCCCGGATCATCAAGGAACAGGATATTCGAATGATGATCCTGGCCTTCCCCGCCGAAAATGTTCAGGAAGTGGTGGATACCTGTATCGCTTGCGGTATTCGTTCCTTTCTGAATTTTATTCCGGCCACGATTAAACTACCGCCCGGGGTCAAGATGCATACCTCGGATGTTACCTTGCAACTGCAAAGTTTGGCGTATTACACGAGCAATGATCAATGATTATTGGTCATGATCATTGATGGTTTCGGGAGGCCTGGAGATGGATCAGTTGGCTGGAACCGTGGATCGGGTTACCTTTTATAATGAAGATAACTTTTACACGGTCGCCAAATTCAAAACAGAGCAAGATCACAAGCTCGTTACGGTTGTGGGGAATCTGCCGCCGCTTTATGCCGGAGAGGAATTGCTCCTGAAAGGCGAATGGGTTACCCATAAGGAATACGGCCAACAGTTTCAAATCGTGGAGTGGGAAAGCATTGAACCTCAGACACTGCTTGGAATCGAACGCTTCTTGGGTAGCGGTTTATTAAAGGGTGTTGGTCCGGCAACAGCCAAAAAGATCGTTAAACATTTTGGAACCAGGACTCTTGAGGTCATCCGAAACTCGCCGGAGGAGATGATCGTGATCCCCGGGTTCAGCTCGGTGAAAGCGGATCGGATCGCTGATAGCTTGAGGGAACAAGGGGCTATCGAAAGAATCATGGTTTTCCTCCAGGGAGTCGGGGTCAGTCCGGGATATGCGTTGAAGATTTTCCAAACTTATCAGGACCAAGCCATTCAAATCGTTAAAGAAAATCCTTACCGCCTGGCAGATGATGTTTTCGGGATCGGTTTTAAAGTGGCGGATGACATTGCGCGAAAAATGGGGATTGCTATTGATTCGCCGTACCGGATTCAGGCCGGAATTCGCTATCTGTTAAATGAGAATAGTGAAAATGGTCATATCTATGCGCTTGAAAAGGAGTTTTTTGCCAGAGCCCAAGCCGAATTAAGTTTGAATGAACTCCAACTAGCAGCTGAATTGGAGCAACTGATCGTTAAGAAGGATATCTTCAGGGAAGTCCGGGCCGATGGCGAACGACTGCTTTACCTGGCGTTATTTTACTATAGTGAGCTGGGAGTGGCCTCCCGTGTCAGGGAACTGGCGCAAACCGGCGCTCCGGTTCTGCATGTAAATGTTGAGTCGCTGCTCGAAGAATTTTCGCAAACGAATCAGATATCCTTGGCTGATAATCAGAGAGAGGCCATTGAGAAGGCGCTCGAGAGTAGCCTGTTGATCATCACCGGCGGCCCGGGGACAGGAAAGACCACGATTATCAAGGCCATTCTGCATTTGTTAAAAGCGGCCAAACTCCGTGTAATGCTGGCCGCACCCACCGGCCGGGCAGCCAAGAGGTTGGCGGAGACTACCGGAGAGGACGCCAGTACGATCCATCGTTTGCTCGGCTATGGCAACGAGGAGTTCGGCGGTAGCCGGTTCCAGTATAACGAGGATGAGCCCCTCGAGACCGAGGCTTTGATCATTGATGAATTTTCCATGGTCGATCTATTACTCTTCTATCATCTGCTTAAGGCGATCAAGCCGGGCACCCGGCTGATCCTGGTCGGTGATGTGGACCAACTTCCCTCGGTGGGACCGGGATCGGTGCTGCGGGATCTAATTGGTTCCGGGAGGCTTTCGGTAGTCCGGCTGAATGTCATTTTCCGGCAAGCCAAGGAGAGTTTGATCATTACCAACGCTCACCGTATCAATAAGGGTGAGTATCCCATAATCTCAAAGGACCAGGATTTCTTCTTCATTGAGGAGAATGACCCGGAACGGATTGTCCAAGTTATACCCGAATTGGTTAAGACGCGGCTATCCCGCTATCTGAATTGCGATCCGGTAGAGGATATCCAGGTGTTGTCCCCGATGCGCCGCACCATCACCGGGGTGGTTAATCTCAACCTTTGCCTGCAGGAAGCGCTGAATCAGGCAACCCCTGAGAAACCGGAGTTAAAGACCGGTTCACTCCTGTTTCGTCTGGGTGATAAGGTGATGCAGATCAAGAACGATTATCAAAGACAGGTCTTCAATGGGGATATCGGCCGGATCCGGCAGTTGGACGCGGAGGATCGCCGGTTGGTGGTGGGATTCCCCGAAGTGGGAGGGGAACGATCCGTTGTTTATGAATCCGAAAATCTTGATCAGTTGGTACTCTCATATGCCATCTCGGTCCATAAGAGTCAGGGCAATGAATACCCGGTGGTTGTAATGCCTATTACCACCCAGCATTTTTTGATGCTGCAGCGGAATCTTTTTTATACCGCGATAACCCGGGCTCGGAGACTGGTGGTACTGGTTGGAACCAAGAAAGCAATCGTCCTCGCGGTGAAAAATAACAAGATTGAGGAACGCCACTCCTTGCTCAAGGAACGGTTGGGCCAAATTATGTAGTATCCCCTAAGATCTTACAAACTTCGTTTCCCGTTTTACCTCCAAAGATTCTTCCTCACTCCATTCGCGTTTATTTTATGATACCTATACTTTTGTCCATATTTCCGGCAGGAATTGTTATACAATTCGGAGAATTATGATTAATTCAGATGACCGATAAATGGAGCGAGGGGGTTTTATTGCTCGCACCTCAGTATTACATGTATTTGGCAGTAGATTCGGCCGGGACATACCGGCCGGGTATCAGCAGCAACCCGCGGTTGGAGGCCTATCTTCTGGATGGTCTGGGTTATATTGAGATTTATCTTGTACAACCGCCGCAGCCGATCTGGGTTGCCGAGCTATTCCTCGCGGCTCTCAAAAAGGTAAATCATTTTCGTTCCCCGAGACACTTCATCCATTGGGTCAAAGGATCTATTACGGGTTTTTCGCCCAAACTTCTTTTGAAACTGGTTAGGTATTCGCTCTCTGAGCTAAAGTTGATGGATTATGAAGCACCGGAATGGGGGGAAGGTCTATCCGGTTACAATCTGTTACTTGAGGAGATTCCCCGCTTCGTCCATTCGGGTGGTTACCAATTGGGCTGGGATCCTGAAACAGATCTCCAATATCTGGTTTTCCATTCTCAAATCCGGCGTGAGGCGGCGGTAGGGTTGGATCTACTGGGAATGCCGTTTTGCCGGCGTTGCGGAGCCACCAGTGGAATCATTGCGGATGATTGTATTCATTGCGGTAGCCGGGACTGTTATATCTGCATGAATTGCAAAACGTTGGGAATATCCCGGAGCTGCCAGCCATTGTATTCCCGATCCGGGGTACCGATGGTTACGATCAAGAACTCAACTCGGGATAAATCGGTAACGGTCAAACCGGAAATGGAGTTCGAACTGACTCAGGCCCAAACCCGGGCGTCCCGCCAACTTCTTGATTTCCTGGACGGACCGGACTCCGCTTTTCTGGTCTGGGCAGTATGCGGCGGAGGTAAGACCGAGGTGAGTTTCGCAGTTGTTGCCCGGGTTTTGTCTGCCGGTGGCCGGGTGCTTTTCGCCATTCCCCGCAAGGATGTTGTGGTGGAACTAAAACCCCGGTTCGAGAAGGCGTTCCCTGGTATCGCGGTCACCGCATTATACGGCGGCAGTGGTGGCAAATTTCAAGATGTTCCCTTAACTTTGGCCACAACGCACCAATGCTTGCGGTTTTTCGAACGTTTTGATCTGGTCATTCTGGATGAGGCGGATGCATTTCCCTATCAGGATAGCGCCATGCTTCATTACGCAGTGGAACGCGCCCGCAAGCCCTCGGGTAAGCTGGTGATCATGACCGCTACCCCGGATAAAACTTTACTTCGTAAAGTCAAAGCAGGTGGGTTACCTTTTGTGACGATTCCAGCCCGACCGCACAGGAAGCCTTTGGTGGTTCCGGAAGTTTTCCGGGCCGGAATTCCCAACCCGGTCTCTTTCGGGGAACAATGGACTCCCCCCCAATTTATGGTTGATTTTGTGGTAGGGCTTCGGCAGACAGGCCGGAAAGGGTTGATCTTCTTTCCTACGATTGGGTTGATCGAGCGTTGGGGGCCGCCGGTGATCCGTTGGGCGAAGGGGAATTGCTTACAAGGAGCCGTAACTTCAGGCCCCAAGGGCAATGCCAGTGTAGTGAAGCAGGATTTACGCGATGGGAAATTGGACTTTATTGTATGTTCCACTATCCTGGAACGGGGCATCACCATCCCCAATCTGGACATATTGGTAGTTGCCGCGGATTATGAAACAGTATTCGATAGCCGCACCTTGATTCAGATCTCCGGCCGGGCAGGCCGATTAGGTGATTCGGCCCGGGTGCTTTTTGTCGGCTCCACCGTTTCCCGGTCGATGCGGGAGGCGGTTGAACAAATCCGGGAGTTGAATGAGGAAGGCCTGCGTTTGGGTTATCTCGACCCATAGAGCTATCTATTGAGGTTAAAATCAAGTTAACATATTAAGGCATTTACGATAACTCAATGGTTTGGACGTATTTCTTCCAAAATTAGGACTTTGGTCTTATTAAAGAAACCGGTGAATTTGACGATGAATAAATTGAAAAAGGAATTCAGCGTGATTCGCCAAATTGGTTTGGGCTTCAGGGAATTATTCTTTCCGGATCGGGAGTTGTGCCCGGTCTGCCGCCGGGAACCGAGTGAGGGGGGCGGCTTGGGAATTCAATGTTTCAGTCGAATCTCGCTAATTACCGAACCCATTTGTCAGAAATGCGGTCGGCCGTTGCGGTTGAAGAGCGCTACGGCGAAACTTTGTGAACAGTGTAGCACCAGCCGGTATTATTTTTCGCAGGCCCGGGCGGTGGCGTTGTACGAAGGAGCGCTTCGTGAAAATTTGACGGATTTAAAGTACCGATATCGTCCGGATCTCGGATGGGCCTTGGGATTGTTACTTGTGGAATGGGTTAAGCTTCATCGGGATTTTCAAACTTTTGATTTTATCATCCCGATTCCGATTCACCGTCAAAAATTGGCCCTGCGGGGTTATAATCAGGCGGAATTGCTAGCTAATCCCTTGCAGAGATATTTGGGGATTGCAATAAAAAACGATATAATAATCAGGGACAAAATTACGGAATCTCAAAGCGTTTTAGATCGTTCCCATCGTCTTGCCAATATTAATGAGGCCTTCCGGGTGGCGGACACGAGAGATCTTGCCGGTAAAAGAATTTTACTGGTCGACGACATTCTAACTACCGGAGCCACCGCTTCCGAGGCGTCCCGGGTTCTGCTCCGGGGGGGCGCCCTGGATGTCAAGGTTCTTACATTGGCAGCCGGTGTTATTGACTCGCAATGGTTCATTGATTCTGGAATTAATTGCGGAGGATAAAAAATGGATATTCGTAACTGTAGACGCTGCGGCAAGCTTTTTTCTTCCACCGGTTCGCCGGTTTGCAGCGGTTGTACTCGTCAAGATCAGGAGGATTTCGATAAGGTTCGTGATTTTCTGTTTGATCACCCGAATTCAACCATTCTGGAGATAGCCAAGGCCACCGAGGTGGATGGTAAAACC
>DASVMB010000387.1:0-4253 GCA_036384575.1 Bacillota bacterium | reverse complement strand
AATTTGGGCGGGCCTGATCTTGAAATCCTCAAGCTGGACCTGGCGCAGCGCTTAATCTATTTGGACCCCGGAGAACGGTTCTGGACTCTCCACCGCGTGGAAGCCGAGTATTATCTGGGCGCCGAGAACTGCACCAAGCGGGGGGACCGGATACTTACCCTGACCTTCGCGGTAGGCGGTGCCGGAGCACAAAAAGAGATTGGCTGTGAGATCTTGAAAAGCCTCCGTGCCAGCATCTTGAACCGCCGGATCCGTCTGAATCTGGTTGCCGGGGTGCGCCAGGAGATCCACGACTATTATCACAAGGAAGCCGTCGCGTTAGGTCTCGACGGCGAACTCGGTACCGGGTTGAATATTTTGTACAGCCCGAACCGGGAGAAATACTTTCAACGCTTCAACCTGATGTTGCGGACCACGGATATTTTATGGACCAAGCCCTCCGAGCTTTCGTTTTATTGTGGGTTAGGTTTGCCGATTATCATCGCCCCACCGCTCGGCGCACATGAACATTTTAACAAAAAATGGCTGATTGAGCATAGAGCCGGTATCGCGCAAGAGGATCCGGCGCTCACCGCCGAATGGCTCTTTGACTTGCTAAATGACGGCCAATTTGCCCAAGCAGCCTGGGATGGGTTTCTTAATGCCCGTAAATGCGGCACTTTCAAGATCGAGGAACTGATCCGAACCGGCCGGATGACCCGGGACCAATCACCGTTAAAGCGGTAACCCATTCCTGCCGGTTTCGGCGAGTATTCTCCCAAAACTCCCGATCCGCCCCGGACAAATCGAGCGAGAGAATTTGCTGCGGGTCAAACCATTTCACCGCCTGACTTTCAAGAGCGGCGGGAACTCCCGAATCAATCCGGCAAAGAAAATATGCTAAGATCAACTGCCGGTTCTCCCGGTTTTGAGAGACAATGTCCAAAACCGGACCGACAGTTGCCGCCACTCCCAACTCTTCACGGAGTTCACGGCTTAGGCAGGATTGGGGTGACTCCCCGGGTTCGAGTTTTCCGCCCGGAAACTCCCACTTGCCTCCTTCCGGGCCGTAAGGTAATCTCTGCGCCAAAAGAATCCCCCGCCCCGGCTCGGCTATGACGGCGGCGGTCACCAGAATCTGTTCCATCACGCACGCACTCCTGTATCCCGGACTTTTTGATTAAGATCTTTCGAGACTGTGAGTCCACTCACACTCCGTTAGTCTACTCACCCCATGAGTTTATTCACGAAGTGAGTGTACTCATGTTAAGAGTGGGTGCACCTCATGTTATGAGTGAGTACACTCAAGTTAAGAGTGAGACCACCCCGGTGAGCCGTTGCAACAAGGAACCGGTAGACGTTCCTTCCCCGGGCGAAAGGTCGGAGACCACCACTTGCTTGACGGTCTTGGTAACCTCCCCCATGGGAACCGGGGCTTGATATTTATAGAAAGCATGCAGGGCATAGTATCTCCCCGCTTCTTTACCCAGAAAGATTAGCACATGACTATTGGTAAAAAGCAAATCACCCAAACCACAACAATCCAGTAATTCGCGGCGCTCGAACTCTCCCCGGCCTGCCAGATCGATCCGGTTGAGCCCTGCAGCCAATTGTTCCTGGGAATACCGCGGCAGCTTCAACCCCAGGGTAGAAAAAGCGTCCTGAACCACCCGGGAGCAATCCCGGCCCCGCCCCTCACAATCGAAGTCACCCCAGGCGTAACGGTAACCCAAGTATTGAAAAGCCTGACGAATCAGGTTATGGCGGGTGGCAGGAAGTTTCTCCATACAGAATTGCCCCTTGAGCATTACGGTCTCTAAACGCAGCTTTCCATCGGAACCCCGCTGAGGCAGGACCACTAAACTATCGGCAAAATTCTTCACCGGCAGGCTGCTCCCCATGCTGATCGGCAGTGTGCCCCCATTCGTAAAGACCTTGGCCGCCGGATCGAGAACCATCAAGCGCGGCTGAAATTTCCAGTACGAGTCGACCTCGGTTTTGGAGCAGAGAGCCACCGCCTTTTCCGGGACCCAACCTGTTCCCTGCCGGGTAAGCACCCCGTACCATTTCTCCCCGGGAGTTGCGGCAAAAACGATGCACCAATCCCCCGGATCCAGGCCGCTGATTTGATTGCGATCAAGATCCACCACCCGGCCGTCGCTCAATAGAACCTCTTTTTGAGGAAGTATTTTGAGTTCGGCGGGGGCGACAATCAACCCGGACTGTAGTCCGGGTAAGGAATCCAGTGTCGCGTCGAGTCGTTGCCAAGGCTCCCAATCAAACCGGCTGCCGCTTAGATCATAGTATGTTCCGCTCATCATCTGCCGAACCATGCGGCGGTATGCGGCGATACGCTCCGCCACTCCCGGCTTGACGCCGGCAAAACATGGGCCGATCTCAACATCCTTTTGTTTTCGAAGCCAGTATTCAGGTTTGAGAAAACCTTTCGATACTGCGGGTAACAATACCGGTGTTTTTCGGACCAATCCCGTCATCGGCTTCCTCCCCTTTCCTTACCCGACGAATATCTTTCGACCATCGCGAAACCCATCCAACCGGGTTTTCGGAGGTCCACTATAATTAATGAAATTCGGTGGGAAAAGGGGAACCGGTATAACGAAAAGTTTGAAGGGTGAAGTTTGAAGTTTGAAATCTATTTTCGCCCTTCACCCCGCAATGTGTCTGTTCCTACTGCCTTTTGCCTTTTGCCTGTTACCTGTTGCTGCGCGTCCTGCAGGGCACGATGCCTCATGCCTCATGCCTCACGCCTCACGCCTATTTCACACCAGCCTTACAACCTGAAAATCCTTCTTGCCTTTACGAAGCATAATCTGCCCATCGGCGGCATCGTCCGGGGTTATCACACGGCCGAGATCGGTTATCTTTTGATCCTGAACCGTCACCCCGCCCTGGGTGATTAAACGTTTGGCATCACTCCGGGAATCGGCCAGTCCTACCCGGACTAAGAGATCGATCAAGGCCATTCCCTGAGCCAGTTCGGTCCGGGGTAGATCGATCCCCGGCGCCGTCTGCCCGTTCCCGGAACCCCCGAAGAGTGCCTCCGCGGCCTGTCGGGCTTTACCAGCCTCCTCTTCACCGTGGACCAACCGGGTCACTTCGTAGGCCAAAACCTTCTTGGCCTCATTAATCTGCTGATCCCGAAGCACCCCCAGGCGGCGTACCTCTTCCATGGGCAGGAAAGTATACAAAGCCAGGAACCGGGCAACATCCTGGTCCTCGACATTGCGCCAGTATTGATAAAAATCAAAGGGACTAGTCTTGGCGGGATCCAACCAAACCGCGCCGCTCTCGGTCTTTCCCATTTTTTTGCCACTGGCGGTGGTCAATAAGGGGAAAGTGACTCCGTAAGCCTCTTTCCCGTCGAGCCGGCGAATAAGATCCGCTCCGGACAAAATATTCGACCATTGATCATCGCCGCCCATCTGGATCTTGCAGTCATGCTTTCGGGAGAGCATCAAAAAATCATAAGACTGGAGCAGCATATAGTTAAACTCAATGAAGGTAAGTCCCCGTTCCATGCGCGCCTTGTAACACTCGGCGGTCAGCATTCGGTTCACCGAGAACTTGGAACCAATCTCCCGTAAAAATTCAATATAGTTCAGGTTGAGTAGCCATTCGCCGTTATTAATCATCAGCGCTTTTCCATTCGCGAAGTCTATAAACCGGGCGAGCTGTTTTTTGAAGCACGCGGCATTTTGAGCGATAGTCTCCTGGGTCAGCATCTTACGCAGTTCCGTCTTGCCGCTGGGATCTCCGATCATCGCCGTGCCGCCGCCCAGAAGGGCGATAGGCCGGTGTCCTCCCCGTTGCATATGGGCCATAGCCATGATCGTTAATAAATGGCCTACATGAAGACTGTCTGCGGTGGGATCAAACCCGATATAAAATGTGACTTTTTCCCGCTCCAATAGTTCATATAACGGTTCTTGATGGGTGGTTTGTTGGATGAAACCCCGTTCCTGTAAAGTTTGAAAAACCGACATCGAAACTCCTCCTTTAAAATAATAAAACCCTCATCCGGATAAGGACGAGAGTCTCGTGGTACCACCTTAATTTTCGCGCGTTCAAAGCAGCGCGACTTATAGCGCTGTAATGGGCGAACCCGTACCGATCTACTCAAGGCGTCAACCAGATACTGCGGATAACCGCTTTCAGCTGTCTACCGTTGTTTCGATTCGGAAGCTCCGGAGTGTAACTTCTTACCGTGTACGGCGGGTTCGCAGCCTTCACCCGCTCTCTGATTGTCAGCCGCG
>DASVMB010000386.1:0-3219 GCA_036384575.1 Bacillota bacterium | reverse complement strand
AAAGTGGTGGGTGGCGTGAGCGAGGGGCAGACCTATAACCTATATCAGTATCCCGAAATCAAAGTGGTAGAGCGGTTAAAGTAGATATTAAATCGTCGTTCGATCTCTAGCCCGCAGCCGGTTGTAATGCCAACAAACCCCATAGAACCATACTACCCAAACAGGAAAACGGAGCAACTCATTCCAATGGATTTCCCTGATTAAGCCGGCGTTTTTAAAGAATACACCAATCGCAGTACCGATCATCGAAAACATGGCAATATAAAACGGCAACACATACCATTCTTTGCGTCGCGGCAAAAAATGAATAAATAGAATAATCGCCTGAGACCACGCCAGATTTAGCATGATTGGAGAGCCGTAAAACTCAAGCGGAAATGAGTTTTCATAACGGTAAAAATTGAGCAGCCTGAACAGTTCCACCAGTAAAAAATCGACCATACTGCCCCACAACAGGCTGAACCAAAAGAGCTTTTTAATCTCGCGGCGCGGGACAAAGACGATCACCAGTGCCAGCATACTCAGGGCGAAAGCAATGAAATAAATCTGGTTAGAAATGGAGGGCCTCCCGATCTTTTTAAGTTTATTGTTTGACGGACCTAGCGAAAAATTCCACGGATCTTTTTGGAAGCGCTTAAGTTTTTTTTCATAAAACCGTTCCCGGTCAATGTTTAAGCTCCATCCGCGCTGTCAAAAGATCGGGATAAAAAATCAACCTCCTTCCGCAAAGGATCCTTCTTACCGCCCATCCATTTTGTGTGAGATAAAAAAATAAACCCTGGTTTAACAGGGTTTTGTTTCTTTTGGTAGTCCTATCGGGATTCGAACCCGAGTTTCTGCCGTGAGAGGGCAGCGTCCTAGGCCTCTAGACGATAAGACCGTATTTCAGTTTTCAGTTTTTAAGTGATTACTGTTAACTGAATTTGGCTGGGGGAGAAGGAGTTGAACCCTCGCTGGCGGGGCCAGAACCCGTTGTCCTACCACTAGACGATCCCCCAACGCGCATTATATATTATAACAGGCATTTGCCGGTTCCGTCAAGAGAAAGTTTTCTGCCAAGATGCGGATCATTATCCTTTCCGCAATATCCCGTTGGCAGCGGCCACCCTTTTCAGAACCCGTGCTTTTCCCAGAGCATGCAGGGTTTCAAAAATTCCCGGGGTTGCCGTTTTACCGGAAACCGCCACCCGGAGCGGCATGAAAACCTGGCCGTCGTGAAGCTCGAGTTTCACCGCAAGTTCCCGCAGAACCCTTTCGAGTTCGGCCTCTTTGAACTCCGGGTCCGCTCCCCGCAAAACCTCTTCCACCCCTTCCAGAGCCCGAAGGGTCTGGGCCTGATCCATCTTCTTGGGGATCAGGATCTCCTTGGCGGGAGCCGGAATATCCTCGGCCAGGAAAAAGCCTGCGGCCTCGGTGATATCAGGCAGGGATTTCAACCTTTCCTGAAGGAGCGGCATCAAAGAAATAAGATACGGTAAACGTTCCTCCGGGCAGGACTCGGGAACCAGATGAGCCTGGGCCAGATACGGCAGGCAGCGCCGGGCCAGATCCTCATGGGTCAGATTCCGGATGTAAACGCCGTTGAACCAATCCAGCTTCTCAAAGGAGAGGGCCACCGGCGAAGCGTTGATCCGCTCAAGGGTAAAGGCCTTTACCGCCTCTTCCGCCGTGAACAGCTCCTGATCGGTCCCGGGATTCCAGCCCAAAAGCAAGAGGAAGTTGAATAACGCCTCCGGCAAAATGCCCTTATCGCGGTACTCCTTGACACTGGTAGCGCCGTGCCGTTTGCTCAACTTGCCGCCGCCGGGCGCCAAGAAGATCGGCAGATGGGCGAATTCCGGCGGGTCCCACCCGAAAGCCTGATACAACAGGACATGCCGCGGGGTGCTGACCAGCCACTCATCCCCCCTCATGACATGGGAGATCTTCATTAGATGGTCGTCAATGATGTTGGCCAAGTGGTAGGTGGGATATCCGTCCGATTTTAACAAAACGAAGTCGTCGATGGTGCTGTTCTCGAAATCCATCTCCCCCCGGACCAGGTCTCTGACCCGGGTGTGCCCCTCACGGGGAATCTTGAAACGGATCACCGGCCTGATCCCGCCGGCCTCGCACTGGCGCCGCTCCGCTTCGGTCATATTCAGACAATGGCGGTCATACCCGATGGCGGTCTTGGCCTCCTCCTGCGACTTGCGCAGCGCCTCCAAGCGTTCCGGCGTGCAATAGCAGCGATAAGCCAAACCTTGGTCTACCAATTGTTCAGCGTATTTTTGATAAAGCTCCAACCGTTCCGATTGGAAATACGAACCGTAATCGCCGCCGGCTTCGGGACCCTCGTCCCAATCCATTCCCAGCCATTGAAGGCTAGCCATAATATCGTTCAAGGCATCTGGAACATAACGGTGGCGGTCGGTATCTTCAATCCGCAATAGAAATTTACCGCCAGTGTGGCGGGCGTATAGCCAGTTATAGATGGCCGTGCGGGCGCCGCCGATATGTAAATATCCGGTGGGGCTGGGCGCAAAACGGACCCGGACCGTATTCTGATTCATGATATCTCACTCCTGAGCGTCTGCTTTGTGGTAACTTTTCTCAGCCGCGCGAACCCCGTTCGCGCGACGAACCTTGTATAATCATATGCCGTGTAAAACTTGAAGTCAAGATATTTTGACCAGGATTATACCAGGATGACCAGGATTTAACGGATTTACGGGATTACCAGGATTATTGGGATTATCTGGATAAGTCTTGACTCGATCAAACGGTTTTATTTGTCTTCAATTGGTTCCAGCTCCTCGGAATTTGTGGGTGGATTTGATGAACTCGTCACTGCCAGGCATCTGGGAAAAGCAAACAATTCAGCCCGTAATGGAACGGAAGATTGACTTTTATAATACTGTTTTAATTTATACTCTTCTTTATTTCCGTCTTCATTCAAATCAATAAAAATACTATCTTTGTCAAAGTCATCTTTTATCAATTGTAATACTTAACAAACATTCAAAGTGGGGTTTATTCATCGGGCAAAGGTTTGCCCGCATCTTTAAAAGTTCAAGAGGAAATGGAGAATTACCGATATATAAAATCACACCTAAACGACGCCGGTACGATCCGCCACACTCGAAAGCCTGCTATTTGGTCTTATAAAAGCCACCGATGTAAATTTTTCCCGCTGCTCACTCTTCCTAATTAAACTATTTGACAGCATTAATCACTCTG
>DASVMB010000385.1:0-2952 GCA_036384575.1 Bacillota bacterium | reverse complement strand
CATACAGTTCGCAGAGACGATAACCTGTCCGGTAGTGGCAATCCACGGGGAGTATGATCCCCATCCGATGGAGGGCGTGAAATTGCCGCTGGAAAACAGAGTAAGGGATTTTACCTTTTATCAGTTGGCGAAATGCGGCCATGACCCCTGGAAGGAACGATACGCGCAGGAACGGTTTTACGAGATCCTGCGGAAGGAGTTGGCAGAGTAGCGTTACTTAATTGTGAATGCATTTCGTTCCAGTATATCATATAGATATAGATTGTTTGGAGGAGATTGAATGCCGGGATTAAGATCTTAATGCTCTGGAATGAGCATATGCCTCCACATTTTCATGCCGAGTACGGAGATAAGAAAATTTTAGTGGATATTGAAAAAGGAATTGTGATTAAAGGAGTATTTCCATTTAAACAATTGAAGTTGGTTTTAGCTTGGTGTGAAATCCATCGGGAAGAGTTAATGAATAATTGGGAAAACGCTTTAAAGAACGAGCAATTATACAGAATTAATCCGTTAGTTTAAGGGGCTGATAATATGTTTCACAAGGTTATTCAGGTGTATCCAACAGAAGATTACAGAGTCTATTTATATTTTACGGATGGCAAAGTGAAGTTGTTTGATGCTAAAGAGCTTGTGATTCAAGGGATCTTTCAGCAGCTCAAGGATGCAGTTATATTTCGGGAAACATGTACTGTTTTGAATGACACCCTGGCATGGGATCTGAGTGGTAAGAGGGATCCATCTGAGTGTTTGGATTTGGACCCCGAAGAGCTTTATGAAACCTGTCCGGAAGTAGAGGAACCACCTATTAATACAGCTTTGAATTAATGGAGGGGTGGTTGAATCGAATGAGTAATGATCAATATCAGAGTAATGTCAGAGTTGATTTGCACATTCACACCACCGCCTCGGACGGCACCTGGAGCCCGGAGGAACTAGTCAACAATCTTCGCGAAGCGGGGATTCAGCTCTTTGCCGTGACCGACCACGATTCCACCGCCAATCTGGCAGAAACCGCGGCGTTGGCCAAGGAGCAAGGCCTGCAACTGATCAAAGGCGTGGAGGTCAACACTTCATACAATAACCGCAATTATCATATTTTAGGTCTGGGGATCGACCCCGGGGACACGGGGTTACAAGATCTTTTGAAACGAAACCGGGATTTGATGGGGCAGAAGGATGATGAGAGCATTGAATACCTTGAAGGCAGATACCCCGGGGTATCTCTTGAAGAGTATATGGGCTACATCAACCATCCGGAGCGGGGCGGCTGGAAGGCTTTGAACTACTTGATCGATCAAAAGCTCTGTCATAATCACCGCGATTTCTTCGACCTCTTCCGCGATTGGGGCAATCCCTTTGAGAGGCTGATCTTCGCTACTCCTCAAAAAGCAGCGCTGGCCATCAAAGAGGCGGGTGGTGTTCCGATCCTGGCTCACCCCGGCGCCGCGTTTTATGACAAGGATTATCGGACTGTTATCTCTTATATGATTGAGGCGGGAATTGGTGGAATCGAATGTTATCATCCGGAGAACAGTCCGGAGATCACCCGGTACTGCCTGGAAGTCTGCCAGTCAAGGGGTTTAGTAGTCAGCGGCGGTTCGGACTGCCATGGTGATTTTCTTCCTGCCAGATGGCTGGGGAATCCCGATATCCGGTTGGGGCAGTTGAGGATTGATGAAATTAAAGATATCCAATAAATCGATTGGTATACAACTTAATGAATTGGCTTAGCAGGCAGTAAAGGATAAGGCAAAGGACTGAACCCATGAAGCAACACATCTTAGTCATCGATGATGATCTGGATTTGACCCAGCTTATCAAGAAGTATCTTGAAATGGAGAATTATGAAGTTACGCTGACCCATACCGGAATTGCCGGACTGGCTGAGGCGACACACCGGTCTTATCTTTTGATCATTTTAGACATCATGTTGCCGGGGAAAAACGGTTTTGAGGTCCTTTCCGAACTCAGGAAAACCAGTGCAGTACCGGTATTAATGCTAACTGCTAAAGACAGTGAGGTTGATAAGGTTTCCGGTTTGCGGATGGGAGCGGACGATTATCTGACTAAACCCTTCAGCATGAATGAGTTAGTGGCGAGAGCCCAATCTTTGATTCGCCGCTATACCAAGTTCAATGAACCCCAAGGAAACATGGGAGGTAATCTGGAATTCGGCACCCTCTCTATCAATCCTCAAACTCGGGAAGTGATGTCCGGTGGAAAAGCGGTGGAGCTGACTGCCAAGGAATTTGATCTGCTATATTTTTTAGCCAAGCACAGGGGACAAGTATTCACAAAAAAACAGATCTACAGTCAAGTTTGGCAAGAAGAATACGCTTTTGACGATAACAATATCATGGTCCATATTCGCAGATTACGCAAGAAGATCGAGCCTGACGCCGAAACACCGACTTATATCCAAACTGTCTGGGGTGTGGGGTATAAATTTACCGGCCGGGTTTAGTTGTTTCCATCAAAGTTTGGGGGCTGATGAAGCCATTACGGCTAGGCTGGGGAGCGATTGGGTAAATGAATCAATTCACGTATTTGACAGTATTAATTGCACTTCTTGCCTTGACCGTTGTTTTTTTAAGTTACCGTTGGTTCCAGGCCAGAAAAAAATTGGCGGATTATTTATCCGTCTTGAAGCGGATCGAATCCGGCACTGAAAACGCGAAGATATTCGTACACGGTAAAGGAATGATTGCCGATATCGGATTTCAAACCAACCGAATTATCGATGTTTATCGGGAGCAGATTATTGAACTAAAAAAGTCCCAGTTGTCGAATAAGCAACTGTTAACCAGTTTGTCTCATGATGTCAGGACGCCGTTGACCTCGCTCTTAGGATACTTGGATGCAGTCACCAATCAAGTAGCGACGGGTATCGAAAAAGAAGAGTATATCCGCATTGCCAGAAATAAGGCATATAATCTAAAAGACTTTGTG
>DASVMB010000384.1:0-3290 GCA_036384575.1 Bacillota bacterium | reverse complement strand
GCCTCCGGATAGGCGCTGCACTCAAACGTCGGATTATCACAATACCAGTTGGACATTTCCCCTTCTTTTCCTGCCGACCAATAGAGCGCCCGCGACAAAAGCCTTGTGTTTTCAATGTTAAATGGTAGTCCGGCTATGTATACGGCTCGGCCTTTACCGAAAGTATTTACTGCCAGTGAACAGCTCAGGTTATTTGTATCCAATACTATCGTTGTGTCACAGCACTTATATATGGAGTTCATTCCTTCACCATAGTCGATCTTCCCACGGATGTCGTCGGTGATAAAATGCTTCGTTACCGTTTGAATCTTCGGTTTGTCAAGACTTACGGAATATCCAATCTCCTTTTGAACACCGAGAATCTCCGGGAGCCGGAAGTAGGCATTCTGGAAGTAGGCACCGCTATATTGACAGGCGGTGGGTTCGCCCATGCCAATAAAGCCGCCTCCGTGATATACCCATTCGCGGATCACCGTGATCACCTTTTGATCTTTCCAAAACTCTCCCCCGCTCCAAGCAGTGCCGGCATCGCCCGCATTGATGATCACGCCCATATCGGAAGGAATGCCCCACTTTTTGATATCGTCAAAACTAATAAACTCCACTTCAAAGGGGAGCCCCGCCAACGCTTCAAGAATGCCCAAATAGGAATAACACCGCTGGTTCCATAAGGAATGCGCAACTTGATGGGTCATCCAGGAACGGATGCTTCCCCAGGCATTGAGTATTCCTACCTTGAAGGATGCGCTATAGGGTTTTGTCCCCTTGGACATGGCGTGAATTTCTCGGAATTCTTCACAAACTGCGGCAATATGCTCGACAAAATCGGGGAATTTCACCACTAGACTCAAATATCCGCCATAACCCATTCTGTCCGTGGCTCTCCGCAATAATGCCCTGCGGGATTTCCTCCAAACCTCCAATGACTCTTTAACCGGATCTCCGCCTTCATGAAAGACATCCGGAAAAAAATACGGGTAAAACCTAGCCTCAGTCGCTTTCACCGGTATATCGGCGATCATCCTTGTGGTAACTCCGTCCCCGGTAGCCCCGACCACTGCATCCAGTCCGATTTCTTTAAAATATCTTCCGTAAGGTTCCGTGCCGGACCAATGATCCCCCAGGAACATGATGGCCTTTTTCCCCGCCCGATGTACCCGTTCCACACATTCTTTCGCAAGATTGGCAATAAACTTCTGATTAAATTCCATCCAGTCCAGATATTTTGAAGTAGGCACCTTGAATGGGGTATTATACGAACCGCCGTCGATGAAATCTTCCGGCCTTAACTTGTAACCGTACTCTTCGGCAAATTGTTCCAACGCGAGCGGACTTACGCAACTTAAGTATCCAAACCAATCAACCTGTTTTTCCGCGCCGTTTTGATCATAAATTAAATCAAAATTATAAAAGAAGGTAGTAAATCGCACTACATCCGTCCGGGGATGCGCCCCCAACCATTGGTCCAGATAATTCAACATGTGCTCTCTGGCTTCGCTATGACGGGGATCCAGGGGCATCCGGTGTTCTTCCGTCCAGTGATTAGTGATGTGATTATACATCGATACCGGCTCCCAAATCTGATAAACCAAAAAGCTGACAGTATACTTATGCCACGGCTGTGAATCATTGATTACAACCAGGCCTTTTTCTCTTTGAAAACTCCAAGCAGCCGGCGAAACGACTTCACCGGTAGTACGATCGATCACTTCCCACCAAATTTTGGGGTCATGCACATCATCAATTTGAAATTGTTCCGAAAAATAACCTCTCAGAAGCTCGATCGCCACAGTTTCTTTCTCAGTGATTACTGCATCGGAACATAAATACATTTGCTGCCGATATTCGGGATGCCGTTTTATCCATTCCTGGTCTTCACGGATTAAGCATAATGTAGTATAGACTTCAAAATTCATCTCCAAAATTTCAGGAGAAAGTTTCGTGCCGTCACTGTCCCGTACCGCATCAGCGCCCCATTGATCCGCTAACAGCGCCACCTGGTGTTCCATTCCTTTTTCAGCCGGCAAAGTCACCCGGCCGCTCGTGATTTTGTCTTTCATCATTGACTGGACCCCTTACTTAAAATTTTGCCGGTTTCAAAATCCCAATCCGAACTTGGAAGATTTGTCAATACACAGTCGTACGTTTTGATCATATATAGGATTGCATGAAAACTGCTCAATCCCAAGGATTCACCCTAAACAGACGCAATTAAAATCTCATCTAAATTCTAAGACATCATTCAAGCTGTGCAAATGGAAAAAGGTAATCAAAACATGGTATAATGTCCTATAAAAGGTAGATTTGACGCATTAAACCGCTGGAAAGGAGCAGCATTGATGTCCAGACGTAAATTCATACCGGCTCCCAACTCAGCTCCTAACTTTATCGGGGAACACTGGATTCCTGAAGAATGGATTGATGTTACCAGTCTGGATTTAACCGACATCGACATCTACGAAGCCGGCGCCCATCAATGCCCTCCCGGATACATTTGCGGACCTTTAGTCCGGGATCATTACTTAATCCATTATATTCTCAGCGGAAAAGGGACCTATCAGTCCGGGACCCATAGTTACACTTTGACGGCCGGACAAGGATTTCTCATTTTTCCGGATACGGTCGCCATTTATCAAGCGGATGCGCAAGAGCCGTGGAATTATGCCTGGATAGGTTTTCATGGACTGAAAGTTGAACACTATTTGAAACTAACGAATCTTTCACTGAAAAACCCAATTTTTCAAACCGCAAACGATACGCCCGTCAGGGAATATTTCCTGGAGATGTTGGATACCCAAAAAATGAAAAAAGGCCGGGAGGTGAAGTTGTTAGGACTTCTGTACCTGGTTTTTTCCCAACTGATGGAAACGGGCGGTTCTAAGTTCCTCAACGATACCGAAAACCCTAAAGAGATCTATATCAAAAAATACATTGAAATCGTTGCCAAAAATTATTCCCGGAGTGTAAATATTGGTCAAATTGCTCAAAATATCGGGATTGACCGCCGTTATTTATCCAGCATATTTAAAGAACGTCTCAATTTATCGCCCCAGGAATTTTTGATCAACTTCCGGATGAATAAAGCCTGTGAGCTGATGGAGAATAGGCAGCTATCCATTAGCGACATTGCCCGCTCGGTTGGGTATGAAGACCCCCTGCAGTTCTCCAAAATATTCAAAAAAATGACCGGCAAATCCCCCACGGATTACCGGAAAAACGTCATTCAAGACCCCGGCCGCCAGGTTATTGGGCCGGAGTTTTTGAACCAAAAACCCCCAAATAAGCAATAG
>DASVMB010000383.1:0-7700 GCA_036384575.1 Bacillota bacterium | reverse complement strand
AGACAGCGCCCAAACCCGTAATCAGCATGATTAAGTACTTCCGGGAGGAGTACGAGGAGCACATCCGGGATAAACATTGCCGGGCCGGAGTTTGCGGCGATTTATTCATCTCGCCTTGTCAAAACGCCTGTCCCGCCGGGGTGAATGTCCCGGGATACATTGCACTGATCGCTGCCGGCAGGTTCCGGGACGCCTACAATCTGATCCGTAAAGAAAACCCGTTCCCTGCGGTATGCGGCCGGGTTTGCACCCATCCCTGCGAAAAGAAGTGCCGCCGGGCCCAACTGGATGAGCCGCTATCCATCGCCGATTTGAAACGATATGTGGCGGATACGGCCTTGCAGAACGAAGAACCCTATCTGGATCTGGTCTTTCCCAAAAAAGGCCGGAAAGTCGGGATCATCGGCGCCGGTCCCTCCGGGTTGACCTGCGGTTACTATTTGGCCCGTTTGGGATACGAAGTCGAGGTCTTCGAGGCTCAACCGGTTGCCGGAGGAGTGCTGGCTTTCGGCATTCCCGAATACCGGCTGCCAAAAGAGATCCTGAAGCGCGAGATTAAACTCATCGAACAGGTGGGCGTAGAGATTCATCTAAATACCGAGGTCGGCAGGGATATTAGTTTTGAACAATTGCGAAAAGATTTTGACACTGTCTACATCGCCACCGGCACTCAGTTTTCCCGGAAGATCAATATCCCCGGCGAGGAACTTCCCGGAGTTTACCATGGTTTGGCGTTCTTGCGCGATCAAAACCTGGGCGGCGAGGTCAAGACCAGTGAACGGGTGACTGTTATCGGCGGCGGCAATACGGCGATTGACGCCGCAAGAGTGGCGCTCCGGCTGGGAGCAAAGGAAGTGACCGTGCTATACCGGCGCACCATCGAAGAGATGCCGGCCGATGCCCGGGAGATCAAGGACGCTTTGGCCGAAGGGGTCCGTATTATACCGCTGGTGGCGCCGGTACGAATTATCGGATCGGAGCGGGTGGATGCTGTGGAATGCATCCGGATGGAACCGGGTCCGTTTGATGTGGATGGCCGCAGAACCCCGCAAGCGATTCCCGGATCGGAGTTCACCATCGAGACGGGGATGGTGATACCCGCGGTCAGCCAATATTCCGATTTGCCCTTCATCAACCGGGATGAGGTGGAGTTGACCCGCTGGGGTACCTTCATTACCGACCGGGACACCCTGATGACCAGGATGAAAGGGGTATTTGCCGGCGGAGACGTGGTCCGCGGCTCCGATGTGGCCATTTCCGCCATTGCCGACGGCAAGAAGGCGGCCCAAGCCATTGATAAATACCTGGGTGGGCAGGGAGTTCTAAATACCGGCGAGGAGATCCCGATTCCGGCAGCCTCGGAGGAACCGGAAATCCTGGAACACGAGCGGTTTCCGATGAAGTTCTTAGACCCGGAGGAACGCAAGACCAACTTCAACGAGGTCGCCGTAGGGTTCCATAAATTGAATGCCATTGCCGAAGCCATGCGTTGTCTGCGATGCGACAGGAGGGTATAGAGATGATCAATCTGACCATTAACCAAAAACCGGTCTCCGTAGCGGAGGGAACGACCATCCTGGAGGCAGCCGCCCAGAACCATATATTGATTCCTCATTTCTGTTATTTCGAAAAGCTTCACCAGATCGGTTCCTGCCGGATCTGTGTGGTGGAGGTGGAGGGGGCTAAGGCGCTGCAGGCTTCCTGTATGGTTACGGTTCAAGAGGGAATGGTGGTCCGGACCAACACCGCCAGGGTCAAACAGGCGCGTAAGCTTCTATATGAATTGATGCTCTCTGATCATCCCCACGATTGCCTCAATTGTTCCAGAAACCAAAATTGTGAACTGCAAAAACTGGGGGAACTGCTGGGGGTGAGTGAGGACCGTTTCGTAGGGGAGAAATCCAAAACCCTTAAGGACGAATCATCTCCCTCCATCGTTCGGGATAATTCCAAATGCATTCTCTGCCGGCGCTGCATCACAGTATGCAATCAGATTCAGGGAGTGGGAGTTTTGAATGCCCAAAAGCGGGGTTTCAAAACCGTGATCGGACCCGCGGCCGAACTGCCGTTAAACTCGGTGAATTGCGCCTATTGCGGCCAATGCACCACTGTCTGTCCGGTCGGCGCCCTCGGGGAGAAAGATTCCACCGGGGCTGTGTGGGATGCTTTGCATGATCCCAAGCGCCGGGTGGTAATTCAGACTGCGCCGGCGATCCGGGCCGCCCTGGGAGAAGAGTTCGGGTATGAACCGGGAACCCTGGTCACGGGAAAGATGGTCACCGCCCTCCGGGAGATGGGATTTGCCGAAGTGTTCGATACCAACTTCGCCGCGGATCTTACCATCATGGAGGAAGGCCATGAGTTGCTGCGGCGGCTCGAAGAAAACCACAAAGGTACGGCAGGCAAGACCCTGCCGCTCATCACCAGTTGCAGCCCGGGGTGGATCAAGTATGTGGAGCATGCCTATCCCGATGAGCTTTTCCACCTTTCCACCTGTAAGTCACCTCACATGATGCTGGGGGCGCTAATCAAGTCTTTTTATGCCGCAAAGCTGGGTATCGACCCGCAGGAGCTGTTTGTGGTTTCGGTGATGCCCTGTACCGCCAAGAAGTTTGAGATTACCCGGCCGGAGATGGTGAACAACGGTTGTCCCAATGTGGACGCAGTATTAACAACCCGGGAACTGGCGCGGATGATTAAGAATTCGGGGATAGATTTCGGTAGTCTGGCTGATGGGGAATTTGACGAGGTATTGGGACTCTCGAGCGGCGCTGCGGATATCTTCGCGAACACCGGGGGTGTGATGGAGGCTGCCTTGCGGACTGTATACGAAGTAGTGACCGGGAGGGAGCTGCCTTTTGATAAACTCCATGTGACGCCGTTAATGGGATTGAGCCGGATCAAGACCGCGGAACTCACCATCACCGAACCCCGGTTTGAGTATGGATTTTTGGACGGAGTAACGCTAAAGGTCGCGGTTACCAGCGGTTTGGCTGGGGCCGACCGGCTGCTGAAGGAAGTTGCCAGTGGCGAGTCGCCCTATCATTTCATCGAGGTGATGGGCTGTCCCGGCGGGTGCATCAGCGGCGGCGGCCAGCCCCGTCCCACGACCGATCAGATTCGGGAAAAGCGCCTGGCCGCGATTTACAGTGAAGATGAAGCCAAACCCCTGCGCAAGTCCCATGAGAATCCGCGGATCACTACGATCTATCAGGAATTTCTCGGTAAACCGCTGGGGGAGAAGTCCCATGAGTTGCTTCACACTCACTATACCCCCCGCGGGATATTTAATGAAAAGGTGAAGTAGGAGTGTCGTTTTTAGAGAACTGTTGAGTGATGAGGAAAGATTAAAAGCTTTGCCGGATTGGCTGAAGCGTAACGTCCAAAGAACGTTATGAAAAGCGGCGCATTGCCGCGTCACTCGGTCGCTGCGGTGCTTCGCGTGCCAGGCACGCGCAATATACAGAGAGTATTATCTGTGCTCCTCGCTCGGTCGTTCCTTGCACTGCTTGCTTCGCGCACCTTGTGCGCGTAGACGCCGCGAATGAGTATGTTAATTCTTTTTTTCGTTTGCATCTGGATATTGATGGCAGGTGCAGCGTGCAAACGCTGCCGGAGAGCGGGGTGCCCCGCAATAATTAGGCTAATCCCCTCCTCGAGGTCGCGCTTTACTAAGCGCGCAGGGATAGGGGAGGTTGGCCCAAATAATGAGTTAGAAGGAAGTATTCCAGAAAATATGACTGAAATAAATGTTAAAAGAATGTGAAATGTAATTGTATCGGAATAGCGTTTCTAAAACGGATCACGATATACCGTGTTTAAAGGGGTTCATCTGCCGATCGGCCGTGATGGTTGCAATTTCAACTGTTTTCAGCTATAATAAAAATGGTTGTTTAGTTTGATATTCATTTAACAATCTCCGAGCAGCGACTTTGGGACATAGTTTTTGAGCAGTATCTGCCATCGTAAAAACTTTGTTTAGAATTGAGGACTTAACGGTCCTCTATTTATACATTTAAGATTGTGAAATCCGGAACAAATTCCACTGGTGGGAGGAATTCGTGTGAAATCATTGGAAGAACTTGCAAAAGTCAGAGAAGAAGCGAAAAAGTTGACGGAATTACGGGAAGGCAAAGAAGGTGTTCAGATAATCATCGGCATGGGGACCTGCGGGATCGCCGCCGGCGCCCGGGAAACCTTGATGGCTTTCCTGGATGAACTGGGCAAGCGGAATATTCAAAATGTCACCATCACCCAGACCGGCTGTATCGGCCTGTGTGAACAGGAACCCATCGTGGAAGTGGAGATTCCCGGCAAAGGCAAAGTGAGGTACGGCAAGGTCGACGCAGAGCGGGCCCGCCGCATCGTGGCCAACCACATCGTCAACGGGAATGTTCTGCAGGAACTGGTTTTATCGATATAGGTTCGGTCTCAATCTTTGGATGAAAGGATGAAGCAGATGGATCTGGTTAAATTGACGATAGATGGACAAAGCGTAGAGGTACCGGCGGGAACAACCATTTTGGAAGCTGCCAAAAAAGCGGGAATCAATATCCCGACTCTCTGTTATCACCCGGATTTGGATACCCGGGCGATGTGTCGTGTTTGCATGGTGGAGGTCGTTGGGGCGAGGACTCTTCAGACGGCCTGTTCCCAACCGGTCGCCGAGAACATGGTGATTCATACCAGCACCCCGGCGGTACGGGATGCCCGTAAACTCAATCTGGAACTGTTACTCTCCAACCATCCCCAGGATTGCTTAAACTGTGTCCGCAACGGGAAATGCGAATTGCAAGCCCTCTCCGAGCAGTTAGGTGTCAGGTCGCAGCGGTTCCCGGCCCAGGAAAAGGTGGCGAAACCCAAGGATACTTCCTCGCCGTCCATCGTCCGCGATCCGGCAAAGTGCATCTTGTGCCGCCGTTGCGTGGCGGTCTGCCATCAAGTCCAGGGAGTGGGGGCTATTTATCCGATTAACCGCGGCATCGAGACGGAGATCGCTCCGGCGGGCGGCGGCAAACTGGGTGATGTGGCCTGCACCTTCTGCGGCCAATGCATTCAGGTTTGCCCGGTGGGCGCCATCTATGAAGTGGATGACACTGCTAAAGTTTGGGAAGCCCTGGCCAATAAGGATCTGCACGTGATCGTCCAGACCGCGCCGGCCATACGCGCCGCCATTGGCGAGGAGATGGGCATGGCCCCGGGGAGCCTGGTCACGGGCAAACTGGTGGCAGCTTTGCGGCGGTTGGGATTTGCCAAAGTATTCGACACCGACTTCTCGGCGGATCTGACCATCATGGAGGAAGGGAACGAGTTACTCTCCCGGATCCAAAACAAAGGCACATTGCCGATGATCACCTCCTGCAGCCCTGGTTGGATCAAATATATCGAACATTTTTACCCGGACATGCTCGGTCATCTTTCCACCTGTAAATCGCCGCAACAGATGTTCGGGGCGATGGCCAAGACCTATTACGCTCAAAAGATGGGCATCCCGGCGGAGAAGATTTTCATGGTATCGATCATGCCGTGCACAGCCAAGAAATACGAGTGCAAACGTCCCGAGATGCAGGACAGCGGCTTTGCCGATGTGGACGTGGTGTTGACCACCCGGGAACTGGGCCGGATGCTCCGGGAAACCGGAATCAGCTTCGAGAACCTGCCGGATGAAAAATTCGATGATCCGTTGGGCATCTCCACCGGCGCCGGTGTGATCTTCGGCGCTACGGGCGGAGTCATGGAAGCCGCCCTGCGTACGGTTTACGAAGTTGTCACCGAGAAGGAACTTCCCAAGGTGGAGTTCGAAGATGTCCGTGGTATGGAAGGCATCAAGGAAGCCACCGTGGATCTGGCGGGCACCAAAGTCAAGGTGGCAGTGGCCCATGGCCTGTCCAACGCCCGGAAGCTGATGGACAAGATTAAGGACGGCAGCGCCGATTATCAGTTTATTGAAGTCATGTGTTGTCCCGGCGGCTGCATCGGCGGCGGCGGGCAACCGATTCCCACCAACCTCGAGACCCGCTTGGCCCGGATGAAGGCGATCTATGAAGCCGATAAGGGAATGCCGATCCGCAAGTCCCATGAGAACCCGGCAGTCCAGGAACTCTACAAGGAATTCCTCGGCAAACCCTTGGGTGAGAAGTCCCATCATCTGTTGCATACCGAGTACACCCAACGGGGCAAGTATCATTTAGTGAAGTAATCTGATTACTATATAGCTGTTGAATCAAAGGCCGCAAGCGATTTTGCTTGCGGCCTTTTCTCATCTGTGAAAATCCTTTGGTCTACGTTCCTTATACGCATCAAATTATTAGATTTTCAAATTTATATGATTTACATTTTTAGGCAGGAAGTTTTTTGCAGTTTTTAGAATTATTAATCATATGGGAATTAACTTTGTTGAAACCTCGAGTATACAGAATAAATGGAGGATGTACTTTTGAATAAGGAAAAAGGAAACAATATGCAAACAATCATTTATTATAGTTTTCCAGTATCCGGACATATCAATCCGGTATTCATGACAATCAAAAAACTAGTCGACCAAGATATCAAAGTAATCTGTTATAGTACGGAACAGTTCAGAAAGCAAATTGAAGCTATGGGAGCGACTTTTGCGGATTACAACAAGGAAAAAGAATATATCAACTTAAACATGAATTTAGCGCCAGATCAAATGACATTATTGAGTTTATCCCGGCTCCTGATTGGTTTTTTGGAGGAAAGATTTGAATCGTTATTGATTGAAGCAATAAATATCAAGCCGGACGGTATCGGTTTAGATTTTTTTGCAATTTGGGGCAAGATGATTGCATCATCGATCCGGATTAAGTCGTTCACCACGATTCCCCAGTTTGCAGTGAATCAAAAAAGAATGAAGCCTTTCCCGGGTATGGCGAAGAATATTATCCAGATATTGCTCTATGGTATGCCGGAAATACATAGATTCAATTTGCTAATAAAAAAGTATGATAAAGACTATCACATAGGAAATTATAAATTTTTTGATTTATTCGTCAACCATACGAGTTTGAATGTTGTATACGTAAATAAGGAAATACAGCCAGACATTGAGGATTTTGATCAAACGTTTATATTTGTTGGTCCATCAATTAGAATTAATTGTGACGAGAAATTTGAGAAAATACACTTTCCGGAGAAGTATAACGGCAAATTAATCTATATTTCTCTGGGTACATTGTATAACAAAAATCTAGATTTCTATAAGAAATGCCTAAAAATATTTACGAACACATCATATCGGGTCATTATGTCGATTGGCAACTCAATAAGTCTATCGGCACTTGGTAGTATTCCCGATAACATCATTGTAAAAAACCATGTCTCTCAAATCAATGTATTGAAACAGGCTGATGTATTTATATCTCATGGTGGAATGAACAGTGTAAATGAGGCACTTTATTTTGGCGTAAAATTAATACTTATGCCACAAGCCGTAGATCAATATGCGACAGCAAAACCGGGTTAACCCCTCCGCATTGGAGACTATAGTCTAACCTCTGCAATTTTTATAGGATTTTGTTGATTGGCTAAGTAAAATACTTCAGGAGCCATATCACGAATACTTCCATGCATACGGACCTTGTTATAAAAGTTCATGTATTCGGATACGACTTTGTAAACCTCGGCGTAATCTTGAAACTCATATCTTGACAAACAATCATCTTCTAAGACGCTATGGA
>DASVMB010000382.1:0-9566 GCA_036384575.1 Bacillota bacterium | reverse complement strand
CCGGTAAATAAACCCCGCGTACCGCTTCATTTTGGTTATATAGAACATAGATTTCGCTCTCTCCGGCGAGCCAGGAAGCCTGTGGAACCCTGGCTCCGGGAGCCAAACAACGCCAACGGGTGATTCCGGAATCAGCCCCGGTCAATTCAACTTCAAGCGTACCATCCGTCCGGGATCGCCAGTCTTTGAGAACACAAATCTCTCCCTGATAAAACCCATGGATCGCAGTTGCTTCCCTCCTGGCACCCAACTCGATCCGGGCTTCGAAGAAACTCTGATGGGTTACGGGTAACAACGCCTTCCAGACGGCGGGTAATCCATTACAGTAAATCCGGGTTTCCGGAGTCAGCCGCCATAATGTGCTCTTTCCTGACTGGTTCAGAATGACTTGGGTTGGAGTGATTCCGGTAATCTCCCCGTAAACCACATTCGGCTCAGGAACCGTAGCGCCGGAAGATTTGACCGTGGCCCGGGCTAAAACCGGGGAAGCCAGCATTGATAGGATCATTACGGTCCAGAAGAATTTACGCATCTTTCTCCTCCCCAATCATTATTGACCGCTTGTGAAGAAAGCATACTTGAAAAGGTTTTTATCCAAGATTCTCTCAAGACGCTCTCTCGCGGGGACCGGGAGGGATACCATCACTCCAAATCATCCTCAGCCCGGGTCGGTACTTTCCTCCGGCATCTGCCAAACAGGTGCTTTTGAAATATGTAAGCGATCGCAAGACAAAAAAGAATCATCACCATCCCCAAAATAACCGCCAATACATTCGGACTCACCGTGATACCTAAAATTTTCATGTCCATTCATCCCTCGTGGGTTTTTGGATTTGAATCTACTATAGTATGCTTTCATTCATGGAAAATATTGTTGGATTTTTCATAGCCTCCTATCTACCGGATGCGGTCCGCATATTTTCTCAATTATGGCAAACACTACTTTAACCCAGTCGATAAAAGATGCAGGGAGTTTCATTCGATTATGTTGCGTTTGCATTTACGCGTGATGTTTCCAATTATTCTACTTTTATTCCTCAGCGGCTGTTGGGATCAGAGCGAAATCAAAGAACAAGCCATCGTCATCGGCATAGGGATTGACAAGATACCCGGCAATGGGGCCATTCTTTTAACGGCGCAGGTCATCAACCCTGCGGCCTCCAAAAACGGCAACCAGGGAACAAGTGGATCCGGTACAACGGGAACTACCGGAGGTACTTCACAAGCGACTGGTTCTATCGTGATCGAAACCAGTACCGGGAGGTCCTTTGACGATGCGATCCGTAACTTCTTAAAATACTCCTCGCGCCGGGTCATATTTTTTCATAACCGCATCATCATTTTCGGAAAAACACTGGCTGAGTCGGGGATTGCCGGTATCCTTGACTGCATGGCACGAGATTCCCAGTTTCGCAGAACCAACTGGCTCCTGGTGGCGGAAGCGAATGCCCGGGAGATTTTACAATCAAAAACCGGCCTCGGATCATATCCCGCGCAAGAAATCAATCAAATGATGATCAATCTGGTCAAGAGAGCTTTTTTTCTACCGGTAACACTCAATGATTTCTTAACCGGGATGTACAGTGAAGGAAAAACCAGCCTGATGCCTATGGTGGCCGTTGGAGCACCCGGAACCGATCCCGGTCAAGGAGGAATACAGCTTGAAAGGACTGCCGTTTTCAAAAATGACCGGCTCATCGACGTCTTGACCGTGGAAGAGTCCCAAGGCCTGCTGTGGCTGGCAGATAAACAAAAGGGCGGTTCATTGGTATTCCCCTTCCAAACCGGGAAAGGCCGAAAAACAATTTCTGTGGCGATAATGAACGGAAGCACCAAGATTTACCCCCGTATCACTCCGGAGGGAATCCTGATGGACATCTTCTGTACCGGAACGGGTACACTACGCGAGTCCGAAGGTTTGAAAAATAATCCCCGAACCATTCAGCAGCTCGAACGCAGGGTTGAAAGTATTCTGAAAAACCGGTTGGAACGGACGATTCAAAAAGCGCAACAGATCAAGGCAGATTTCCCTGGTTTCGCAACGTTGATCCATGGTGAAGATCCGGAGCGCTGGCGCCGAATTAAACCGGATTGGGGTGCGGAATTTCCCCGGATACGGACAAAAATCCGTTTTCAGATAAACATCGCCGGTTTCGGGTTGATAAAGGACTCGGTCGCAAAGCCCGCCCGGCAGGAGTAACGAGCAATGCTGAAGCTAGTCATCATTTTAGCCGTCATCATCGGTTTTTTTGAGGGAATACCGTTAGCCCGTGAAAAAAAGTGGCGGGAGTTGATGGTGGTGGGAGCGTTGATCGGAATCGCCTTACTGATTGACATCGGGAAGGCTCTTGAACTACCGACCCTATAGGACTGCTCGAACAGTGGCTTCGTCCCCTGGGCAGGGCATTTTTTAGATGATTTTAAGAAGATATACCGTACCAAAATAAATTAGGAGAACAGACCATGGCGCCGATTCCGGAAGCGGGAATCATCAATACCAAACAGTATACTTGGATGCTCTTCGTCATTATCACCTCTTTTACTGCGATTCAAATACCGGGACTGGTGATCTTCCAAGCCGGACGTGATGCCTGGTTGTCAGTGATTGCCGCTTGGTTCATTGATGTCATGCTGGCGCTGGTATACGCTTACATGGGAATCCGTTTCCCGGGCGAAAATCCGGTTCAGTATAGCAGCACTATTCTTGGAAAATTTTTGGGAAAAGTGGCGGGACTGCTCTTCATCTTATTTTATTTGGTTGTCAGCACCATTCTGATGCGCGGCCTAAGTATGCAGATCATCAACATTCTCCTGCCCCAAACCCCTAATGAAGTGATTCTCCTCGGTGCCTTCATGGTTACAGCTTATATTGTCCGGAAAGGGATTGAGGTGAATGCCCGAATATGCGAAATCTTGGGCCCATTATACTTGGGAAGTATCATCATCTCTTTTTTACTGTCCCTCCCTTTTTCCCACCTGATACGGCTGAAACCCCAACTAGACCAGGGATTTTATCCTTTCTTAAGCGGCACGCCGCTTATCCTAAGCTTTATCGGTATCTGTGTCTCCATGGGCTGGTATAGCGCGGTCTGTAATCGCCCGGAGAATGGGTTTCTGGCTAAATTTAGCGCTGTTAGTATGGGGCTCGTCATGGTCAATATACTGGTTCTAATCTGCACCGGTGTCTTTGGTGCCGAGCAAGCCGGAAATATGGTCAACCCCGGCCTGCAACTTACCCGCTTAATTCATATATCAACCTACTTTGAACGAATGGAAGTGGTTTGGATAGTCATTGCCATCGGGGCGGGGATTATGACGGCAGTCAATGCGCTCTGGATCTTCAGCCTGGGTATCGCGCAGATAGTGGGGCTAAATACCTATAAACCATTGGTCTATCCGGTGGCACTGATCGCTTTCTTGCTCTCCGTAACTTCATTCCCCAATAATACCGTTTATCTTAACTTCATTTTCTACGTTTTCCCGATTATCGGCATATTGGTTGAAAGCGGACTGGAATTATTCCTATTTCTCACCGCCTTGATTCTGGGGAAAAGGGGGGCGGGGACGTTAGGCAACAGAAGCTAGGCAACAGGCAACAGAATTATAGGTATTTTGATGAAGCAAAGACATAGATCAGCAACCAGGCTAGGGGTTACTTTCAGCCTAAAACAATCCCCTCTCTTACGCCCCAAGCCGAACTTCTACTTGTTTTCTGTTGCCTGTTGTCTGTTCCCTGTTGCCTATTGACCTTCTTCCGAACTATCCGGCGGAGCAGGGGTCAACTCGCTCTTTTGCCGTTTGGGATCATGCCAGCCGATGGTTCGCGGCCGGAACAACATGGCCCATAAAGGCGTACGCTGGATGACATCTTGTTTAAAATCCCGGATATTAAAAGGAGCAATCGGGGCCAGATAAGGAACACCGAAAGAGCGTAAGGATACCAGGTGGGCCAATACCCCCAGGAGTCCAAGCAGGATGCCGTAGGCTCCAAGGACACTGGCAAGAATAGCCAACAGCAAGCGGATAAGGATGCTGGCATCCGCTTGCTTTGGGACAACGAGCGATGCCATGGCAGTAAGTGCCACCACAACCACGGTAGCTTCCCCGACCAACCCCATGGTCACTGGGGCTTGAGCCAAAACAAAAGCCACTGCAAAAATAATTCCCTGTCCGTACGGTCTGGGAAAACGAATGCCTGCCTCCCGGAAGATCTCAAAAAGTAGACCGATGATGACGACTTCAATAAAGGTGGGATATGGAGTGACCTCGGCTCCGGCCACCATTGTTATAAATAGAGGGGTGGGGATCAGTTCTTGGTTATAGGATGCCAGCGCGATGTATACCGCCGGAGCAAAGATACTGACGGCAAAAGCGATATACCGCACCCAGCGGATGAGTGTGGCGTAAAACGGATGTGAATTATAATCATCCGGATTTTGAAAACTTTCGATAAACAAGGCCGGAACCGTCAAAACCTCCGGGCTGCCGTCGATCAGAATCGCCGCCCGGCCCTCCAGGATTTTCGCTCCAACCGCATCAGGCCGTTCACTATAACTGGTGGTGGAAAATATGGAAATGGGCGCATCACCGATGAGCTGCTCGATATATCCGCTCCCCAGGATCCCGTCGGTTTGAATCCGTGCCAGTCTTCGCCTGATTTCGGCCACTATCTTTTCATTGACAACCCCTTTCAGATAAACGATGTTGATGGCGGTCTTGGTCTTCTGCCCAACCTGATGTGCCTCGACCATCAAATCGGAATGGTGAATCCTCCGGCGTAACAGTGCTACATTTGTCCCAAGCGTCTCAACAAATCCCTCACGCGGCCCTCTGACGGTCTCCTCGCTTTCGGGTTTACCAACCTCCCTCTGAGCCCAGCCCCGGGTAGCAAAAATGAACGCCTCATTAATCCCCTCTATCATTAGGATTGTATCTCCCGAAAAGATCCGGTCGACCGCTTTGCTGAATGTCCTTTCCTGTTCGACGGGGCTTACCGTTACCAATTGAGATTGTAGAAACGCGGTAATTTGGTTCGGTTTGATATTCCGTGCCCCAATTGTAGCGGCATTTACCGTGAGCGGCCGGAGGATATCCTCATGAATCCGGTTTTTGGCAACCAAGTTTTCTAAATAAATAATGGCCGCCTGCCTAACTTTTTCAGCGTCAATGGTAAATTCGCGTATCACCAGATCCGCGCTGGTCCCCAGCAGCTCTCGAAATCTGCTCAAATTGGTGCCATAGTGTTCGGATAATGCATCCGGCGTTTCTTCCCGGGATGTTGCGGCTTCCCGGGAAGCCGCGGCTTCTTTCCAATGATTCAATTTATCTCCCCCGATTTCTATTTTGTTAGTATGAGAGAGAAAAAAAAGAATATACAAACAGACGATTGGATATTAAAATATTTTCCGGTTCACATGGCTAATGATGAATCGGATAATTCGTAATACTCGTTGATCTCCAGACGTCACCGCCCGGGGATGAACTTGAATCGTCGGAGCCCGGATTGCTGTTGCCTCCACAACCGGACATGACAAGAACAGCGGAATAAAGTAATACCATAAGTACCCATATTTTCTGTGACTTCTTGGACAATATGAATCGAGCCTCCTTCAAACGATTTCAAGCACCTATGGAACCCGCAAGTATGGCTGTTGTTCATCAAAATTAATTCTTGGTGAAGATATCATAGGATCCCTCAGGAGTTGCGTAAATCGTATTGCCACTAGGGTCATCTATGCAAACTACTGCTTTTAATTGGTTGCTTTCAATATAGCCGGAAACCGAAAGATCGCCCGAACTATCGTCTGATAATCCGGCCATGATAATCAAGACTTCACTGTCAAGACTCTTTTGAATGCAGATAGAATCTATATCCGATAAACTCGGCATCGTTGAAATTGTTTTTTTACCGTCTTTTAAAACGCTGCAACTTACTTCCCCTTTGTAGTAATATTCAACGACATTTAATTCCGGCTTATTTATACTTCCAAGGCATTCCCCAAGAGTAACCCGAATGGAGGGATTGATGCCGGAGGAATTCCAAGTGCCGATAAGTGCAGACGATGGCCCATCGCCGGCTGGATCTGACCCCGGATCTGAATCACCAGGATTCGAACCACCCGGGTTTGAAGTTCCTCCGCAGCCGGTCATCATTAGAATCGCAACAAGCAATAACAACCCGAAAATAAACGACTTCTTAAAAGTTTTTAGAAACATTCGATAAACCTCCTCAAGATATTTTTTCATAATAAAAAACCACATTAACTGAAGTTATCCCCCCTTTTTAGCCAAAACTTTTATAGACCATCAAGATTGGATGTTCCATTAAGAACTGTAAAACAGATTCATTTTTGATTATAAATAATGACTCTGAACAAAAACTCAACAAAAAATTAGGGGGATAAAAAAAGTACCCCGGTTGGGATCTATAAAGAACCCGATAACTGGGATAACCGGTTACTTTTTTAATTACCGCAAACCAATGTTTATGATTTTTGGGTACGAAAATGGTTAGAGTTTAATTAACGAATGTAAACTGATATAATTAAGGAAAAAGGACAATATCTCTAAAAGAAGGGTCCATCATTACTGAACTGCTTCTCTCCAAACTCATTCCCCCACGAATGGAAAAAGGCATCATCGAACGACCGCGACTGCTCCAAAAAATGGGAGATATCCAAACTCGCAAAGCCACTTTTCTGATTGCACCCGCCGGATACGGTAAGACCGTCGCCATGGCCCAATTTATCGCTGTCATGGAACAGCCGGTGGTTTGGTATCAGATTGATGCCTACGATAATGATCCTGCTATTTTTTTACAATATTTGACCAGGGGCCTGCAACAATATTACCCGAATTTCGGGGAACAATTTCTGTTATTGCTGGAACAGGAAAATATCGAAACCAGGTTGCGAATCATCCTTACAAAATTTATCAATTCCCTCATAAGAGTTGCCAGTGAGCCGATCATCTTCGTTTTGGACGACTTCCATGAGATCACCTCACCGCTGGTATTTCGTTTTATCCAGGAATTTTTGGAGTATCTTCCCAGCCATGTTCATATCATGATTGCCGGACGGGTCGCGCCTCTATTTACCTTTACCCGTTTGCAGGTTGCCGATGAGATTCTAGTCATCGGAGCTGAAGATCTTTCATTTATTGATCTTGAAGTCAATGAATTTCTGTTAAAAAACGCTCCTCATCTTTCAGTTGAGTCATCTGCCGTACTCAATAGCAAAGTACATGGTTGGCCGGCCGCATTCCGGCTGGCAGTCGGCGCCGTCTCCAGTACCGCTGCTTCCCTGGAGTTGCATGAGACGAATATGGGGATTTACGATTATTTCGCCAAAGAAGTATTTGAACAACAGCCCGAGGAAATACGGGAATTCTTGATTAAAACCTCGGTCTTCGAAACAATTAGCGTCTCCGATAGCGACGTGTTGCGCGGACGAAAAGATTCGGCCAAGATTTTAAAATGGCTGGAAAAGCAAAATTTATTTTTGACGCCGCTCGCGGGGACGGAAAAAACCTACCGTTATCACCAACTATTCCGGGAGTTCCTACTCGAACGACTTGGTCCGGCTAAAAGCCAGCTGCAATGTGAAGCAGGCCAAATTGCCGAAAAAAACGGAGATTTAGCCAAGGCAATCGAGTATTATATCGCTTCGGGCACGGCAAGCAGGATTCGCGCCATAATAAAAATCGCCGGACCACAAGCCTTGCAAAAAGGGCGCTGGCAAACCGTTGAACGCTGGCTGGGATTCTTCTCCCGCAAGGAAAAGGCCGCCGACCCCAAGCTTGCTTTGTTGCAGGCTCAGGCCGAAGCCTTTCATGGACGAATCGAAGAGGTATCGCACTGGGTTAATCTGGCCATTGCCGAATTTACCATCCTGGAGGATCGGACCGGACTTGCAGAAAGCCGTTTACTTAAAGCGCGTATCCTGCGATACCAGGGCTTTTATCAGCAAAGCCTGGTCATTTTGGAAAATGTTACAGAAATCCTCAATGATCGGGATCGGCTTCGCTTTGATTTACCTCTGGAAAAATCCTTATGTTTGCTCATGATCGGGCGTTTCCGGGAAGCCGAGAACCTTTTAAAGCAAGCCCTGGAGATCGCGGAAAATGAAAATGCCCTCTACACCGTAGCGTATTTACTGGACGGTCTGGGGAATACCTATTATTTGCAGGGGGTTTATTCCAAAGCGTTGCAAGCATACAGGAAACGGTCGGAAGTACTTACCGGCCAAAATATGCCCGACTATTATATGCAGAACTATAACGCCGCCATTTACCAGGAATGGGGGGAGCTGGAACAGGCATTTGAATATGCCAAGCATAGTGTGGAGTTTAAAGAAAACTACGGATTGACCGATACCCTTCCTTCCGCATATTTTCAACTGGGTGATATTTATCTCAACCGCAGGGAACCGAAGACAGCGGAGAAATATTTTCGCCGGGCCATCGACCTTACTCAAAATTATAGCGGAGAGTATTTCTTCCTCATTTTAAACAAGGCCTATCTTGGCATTAGTTTATCTTTGCAAGGGCGATTATCCGAGGCTCAGTTGATCACCGAAGCAGCTTTGGAGGAAGCCCGGATTCCGGGTGGGCTGATTTTAGCGCTTTGTCAAGAATTAGCGGCTCAAATCTTTTGGCGATACGGGGAAAGACAAGTGGCCAAAGAAATCGTTCTGGAAGCTGCAGCCGTTTTGGAAAAAATGGGTTTTCCGCGGCCCCTGGGGCATGCCTATGCCTTCTTAACATTGTCTTATACCGTAGAAGGCGACCATATGGCTGCCGCCTTATACGCCAAAAAAACTTTGGAGATTTCGGCTCCACGCAATTTTTACCAAAGTTTTCTGACTTCATTTGATATATTCCAGCCGGTGTTACGTTTCGGCCTGGAGCAAGGGATCGAAGTTCCTTTCATCCAAACGATTTTGGCGCGTTTGGGTAAACAGGCTTTTCCCTTGTTGAATTCTTTGAGAAACCATCCCGACCCCAAGGTCCGGTGGCGTACCATAACCCCTCTCTCGGAATTGAGTGACGGTCAGGCGCTAACCGCATTACAGGCGTTAACGGAAGACCCCGATACGGAAGTAGCGGAAACGGCTCGAGGAATGTTATCACGGTTTGCATCGTTGCGGGCATCAGAGAATGAGAATACCTTTGAAGCCTTTTGCTTCAAAACGCTGGGCCCTTTCCAGATATTTCAAAAAGGAGTGGGGGTTCGCGTCAATTGGCGCACCTCTAAAAGCCGGGATTTACTGGCGCTCCTGGTTCACCAGGGAAAACCAGTCAGCCGGGATGTAATCATCGAAGAGTTATGGCCCGAGCATGACCTGGAAAAAGCCCAAAGCCTGTTTCACACTTGCCTGTATTACCTACGCCAAATTCTTAAAAAGATCGGGTTTCCGGAGATTATCTATCATAATAATACATACAGCATCAAAGAAGGGTGTTATGTTGATGAACGCCGGCAGTTTCAAGATTTGATAACCGCGGGATTCAGAAGAGAGAACACCGCCGAGGCGACCTGTGATTTTTTGAAACGCGCCATAACTCTT
>DASVMB010000381.1:0-2595 GCA_036384575.1 Bacillota bacterium | reverse complement strand
CCAAGCTGAAAGAGTTGCGTTTACCGGCACTGTTTGTTAAATCCGGTAATGAAGACGGCAATTCCCAAACACTCGTTTCCGACGCCGCCCGGTCCGATCTCACCCAGGCCTTATATAAACTGGATTCCAACTTCCGCGCGGGAAAAGCGGCAGGTTTTTCCTCCTGTAGGATACCGCTGCATAATCTGGTGGACGAGATTGTTTTTAATCAACGGATGAGTCTTGATGCGGCTGATATTCGTTTTCAGAACGATCAGATATATGGTCACATGGTTAATGTTTGCATTGTGGCGGTGAAGATCGGCTTGGAAATGGGATATAACCAGCTAAAACTGGCTGAACTGGCCTATGGGGTTATTTTCCATGACATCGGGATGGTTAAGATTCCCGTCGATATTCTAAACAGGATCGGTGGTCTGACGAACGAAGAAACCAGGCTTATTCAGACCCATCCCAAAACCGGTTATGAATTGCTCCGTCAAAGTCCCGATGTTTCCGCGGCTTCCGCACATGTGGCTTATGAACACCATGAACGCTTTAACGGATCAGGATACCCAAGAGGATTGGTTGGGGAAGCAATACATGAATACGCTAGGATTACAGCGGTCGCTGATGTCTATGACGCCATGTGCACCGAAAAAATATACCGTCCCGCGAAGACCGTTCCTGAAATAGTAGATTATCTACAGAATGAGAGTGGAAACGCTTTTGATCCAAATGTAGTGGAAATCTTCACTAAGGTGATTGCCCATTAATCTTAAAGACCTGCATCGACTGCAGGTCTTTATTTTTTGGTTTTTACCAGGTAAAAAGCAGGAATTTTCGGTATTTCCACGAATCGGTTTATATCATCAATGCTTGGCGCGTATACGTAATCCTGATCGTACCGGGCTCAATAATGCACAGATACGCGCACGGCTAGTACTGGCGAACACATGGGGGAGAGGGAATGCCGCAAAAATCTTACTATATCAAAAATGAACAAGAAACGAACCGGATTGTCATCAAGATTCTACTCTGGATACTTTTGGTTTTTCCGGTCATTTTATTATTGTCACGTTCCGTTTTGGGTTTCTTTCCCGGGGATTATACTGTATATTTATGGCCGAGCATATGTGGGACTGTTTTTAATCTCACCCCTTATATCCTCTTACGATGTAATGCAAAAAGCTCCATCGTCAAATATGCAGCTATCATCGCCGCCACTTTTACGGTGGGAGTCATCAATGCCAATCCGGAGATGTATATCAGCATCATCTTGATAATGCCGATTGCCTTAAGTCTCTTATATTTCGATCGTAAACTCGCATTTTTCTCCTTTGCCATAACCCTGGCCATGATCGCCATCTCACAGTATCTTTTTGACAGCGCTTTATATACCCGTTTCGGTATCGCCGGGGTCGAGAGTAAACCACTTTTGATTGAATGGATTTGGGATGTGGCCATTTATACCATTGAAGTAATCGTACTTTCCCTAATCTTTTCGATATTGACTCGCCGTACCCGGGCACTCTTCGAAAGTTTGGCCAATTCCGAGGAACAGATAAGACTGCTCGACAAATTACAGGATGTCATGAAGGAGTCGACCCGTGCTTCAGGGATTTTAGCCACTTCCGTAAAGCAACTGACAGTGATAACCGAAGATACGTCCCGGGCAAATCAACTCATTTCCCAGGCGGCGACAACCGCGGTGCAAAGCGGTGTAAAGAATCTTGAATATATGGATACCACCCACAACACCATTGCCGATGTCTCTCAATTATTCAGTACCATGCTCGCACATGCCCAGGGACTGTCTGAAATCTCTAAGGCCACGTATCAAGCGGCAACCGAAAGCGAACTGGTCATTAGTCAAGCAGTCAAGAAGATGGAAGAGATTGAGGCTTTCACACTTCAAAACAAAGAACTAATGAACCGCCTCGGTGAACGTTCGCAGCAGATCGGCAAGGTCATCGGGATCATCGCCCGGATCACTCGGCAGACCAACTTACTGGCCCTAAATGCGGCAATAGAATCTTCCCGTGCCGGAGAACACGGCCGGGGTTTCACAGTGGTTGCTCAACAGATTAAGGAACTTGCCGAACAATCCGCCAAAGCGGCCGGAGAGATATCTCAGTTGATTCAATTGGAGCAGCAAGATGCCCTCAGTGCGGTGGAATCTATCGATCAAGATGCCCTGAATGTTAAATCCGGGCTTGAGCTGGTTCAAACCGCAGGAACCTCATTTGAAAAACTGAAGGCGATGCAAGAGGAGTCCGATAATAAGGCCCAGGAAATAGCCGAATTCATTCGGCGTTCCAATGAATATGGCCGTACTATCAACGAGATTATCTCCAATATCAAGGAGTCGACCCAAAAAACCAACGCCGACGTAGCCGCCATAGCCGGGGCAGTCGAAGCGCAGCTGGACTCCATGCGTCAAGTAACCGCCTCGGTCGTCGTAGTAGATCAGATTGCGGACAGTCTTTATAATCTGAGTAACGGCATTCGTAAGTTTAAAAACTGAATTACAAAGAAAGCGAGCGCTCATGGAATTTTTCGATAATCTTTTGGAACTCTTTTTACATTTGGATCGCCATCTCGATCTGCTCATTA
>DASVMB010000380.1:0-7920 GCA_036384575.1 Bacillota bacterium | reverse complement strand
CGTCAGACTTCATGAAAAAATTTAGCGGATTTTCTGTTGACTGTATTGATCAAGGGATAGCGGTAAAGGTGCCTCGCCAACCGTTCCATGATGGTTTATTCACATACAAATCAGCGTCGCCGGTAATACTTAGCTAAAAATCTTCGAAGAGGTTCAACCTAAAAATGCCGTGGATAAACCTGTTTTTATCGATCATATTCTGGTCGGCCTTATCGGTGGTCATACCATCCGGTGCCTCCCAATCCGCGCTTGCCTCCGCTCCGGCAACCACCGGACATCCATTGGGCAAACCCGCCCAGTCCCTGTTGATCTGGGAAAACGACGAGGAATTTCTGAGGGTTTGCGAGGAGAACCAAGCTCAAGTCCGCATGGCGGCATTCCAGACAACCCTGCCGGATCCCCTTCCCGGCGAGGAATATAACGTTGGCCTAGCCGCTCAATTATTGGCGGGGACCGTTGTCCCACCCGGGGGTGTCTTCTCCATGAACGGAACCATTGGGCGACGAACCCGTGAACGCGGCTTCCGGGAGGGACCTGCCTATTCCGGCAGTCAAATCATCCGGGTGACTGGCGGTGGAGTATGTAAGATTTCCACCACCCTCTACAATGTGGCGATCCTAGCCGACATGGCCGTCGTTGAGCGTAAACCCCACGGAATGCTGGTTCCCTATGTACCGCCGGGCCAGGATGCCACCGTTTCCTATGGTACGGTGGATTTCAAGTTTCGGAACACCTACAAGTTTCCCGTGGTCATCTGGGCGGAAAAAGTCGGGAACACGCTATACATGGCCTTCTACGGCAGAATCAGACCTCCCCGGATCATTTGGGACCACCAGATTCTTAACCGGCAACCGATCCCCACGCTCTACTTGCCCAACCCCCGTCTGCCCCGGGGAACCAAAAAGGTAATCCAGGCCGGCGCAGAAGGGATCACCGTCAAAAACCGCTTGATCATTCATTATCCGAGCGGCGAGACGGTCCTGAGGGAACTGGGTACCGACTATTACCGGCCGATGGCCCGGATCGTGGAGACCGGTCCGGGATGAGCCCGGATGGGCTCCCGGCAAAGTGGCAGTTTTAGCTGTGAAAGAATCCTTTCAAATAAGGCTGAGGCGAATTGGTTTGCCGGATAGCGGATAACCATGGACCACGCTTAACTAATATCCGGAGATATCAGGGGAGCACCGGAATACCGTTTGCCCTGGATTAAAATAACTATCCCCAGTAAACAGGTGAAAACACCGGATATTGCGAATACGGCATTTATCCCCGATATTTTGGCAAGTATAGCCCCGATCAACGGTGCCGACAGCATAAAACAGTTTTGGAGGGCATTGGCTGTGCTTACCACCCGGCCCAATAGATCCGGAACAGTCTGCGACTGGACGAGATAACCGTAAACCGTCGGCACCGCGGCTCCCACCATCCCAAATACCAAAAACATCAGACTCAACAGATAAACATCCGCCACCCTGAACCCATACCCAATCAAGGCTATGAGCAGCACCATTCCGCCGGAGAAAGCGGAAGCCAGGCCCATCACTACTAGGGGTTTGCGTACCCATCCTTTCCAGTGCCCGAAGATTAGCGAACCAAGTACACTCCCCAGCCCGATCGCGCTAATCAGCCAGGCGAACGCCGATTCGCTCAGGTTGATACCCTTGACCCATATGACCAGCATGCTGTCGTAAAGAAAAATAAGGAATATCCGGGCCGACATGAAATAAACCGCAATCTTGAGGGTTTTGTTCGCTCTGATAAAAGCCAGTCCGCTTAGAAATTCCTTCCTGAAACCGTTTAAACTCTCCCTCTTGACACCCTTTGTTTGAATAACCGTATCGAGAGCATAAAGCCGAAAAACCAAGATTGCTGAGGCTAAAAAACCGGCAGCCTCGATTAGGAATACGGTCTTCGGCCCGTTCAGCGCGATGAGTAACCCCCCCAAAGCCGGAGCCGCGATCTTGGCCGTATTGCTGGAAAGCTGACTCAAGGAGCTGGCTTCGGGCAACAATTCCCGCGGGACGAGCATTTGGATGGCGCCTTGCTGTAAGGGATCATACAAGGCGCTGATTGTCTCCTTTATTAAAATGAGAGCCAGCAAAAGGAGGATATTGGGGACAAAAATGAAGCCAATCGCGGTTAAAATGCGCAAAACATGGCTTAATCCCATGGCAATCCTTTTGGAAAATCTGTCTGTATAAACAGCAAATACCGGCCCAAAGACAATCCACGGCAAGCCAAAGGCGACAGTCTCCGCCGCCAACATTTCCGGGCCTAACTCCCAACGGTAAGCGATGATCACATTTAGGGCAATGAAATCCAACCAATTGCCCAGATCCGAAAATACCTGTGCAATATAGAGCTTTAAAAAGGAACTTTGTTTTAATGGCCTGAACATCCAACCACCTCAAGTCCAGCGGCTTTTTTATCTCGGTTCCGATTATAACCTGAGGGGTTAAGCCGACATCAAGTAGCTCGCAAAGCCTTTTTGGCGGTTAAAAAACAAAAAACATGGGGTTAACCCCATGTTTAATACTAAGTTGTTTCAAAAAGCAACTTAGTATTACTTGTATTTAATCCCGTAGTAAACCCATTCGAAAGCCTTATCGCCTTTAACCAGGAAGGGTTCATACTCTCCGCCCTCGTCAATATACCCCATATCCTTGGAATCCAGTAGAGTAAACCCGTTATTCTGATAAGAACCGATAATATTATCAAGATATAGATAAAGGCGGCATTCCTTGGCCAATCGCTTCAGCGAACTTGAATCTTCCTTAAAATAAAGATGTCCCGCCAGCCATCTTCCTCCGGGTTTCAGGCGATCCTTAATATAATTTATCAAGTAACCCGGTTTTTTAAAATTATGGCATGACGTACCCCAAAAATCCAGAACCAAATCCACTGTTTCTTTTTTAAGCGGAATATCCTCTATGTTTCCATGGATAAAAACAAATTTGGTCCGAGAGGCTTCTTTTTCCAAAATCCATTTGGTGAGCGTCAGCGCCTCGATATCGTTATCTGTGGCAATATATAAAACATCCTCTGTAAACATACCGTAGGCATGCTTCAATAACGAACCCCAACCCGTGCCAAGCTCCAATATGGTAGGTTGTTTCACCAAATCCAGCCGCAGTTTGGCGATGATCCATTCTACCGATCTATGTACGTAATTAATAAACTTGATTGATGTTTTGGCAATATATTCTTCATAACTATCCGCATCGGAAAAGTAATATGCCTTGCTTTTAACCTCTTCCGGCGCATTCGTAATGATCCCGTTGACGATACTCAAGGCAAACCCGCAACGGCATGTAATCTGGCCGTCGATTATCATACTATTGATGATGGCGCCATTTATGACCATGCTTTTGCCACATTGAGGACAAGCTAAAAGGGAAGCAAATTCAAGCGGCACCCCGATTTTGTTGGAACCCGTCCCCATATCGGTTTTAAATTCGGCCATTCTTCCCTCAATCTTTTTTATGCTTTCCTCACGTTCAACGATTTCTTCGGCCAAATCGCCCTTTTTACCCTGGAGCAACTTAATATAACATTGCCTGTCGTAACTGCTGCTGAGCTTGCCAAGGCGTTCGATGGAGAGCGCCTTTTTAATCTCGGCCAGGGTAAAACCGGCTTTTTTCAACCACAGAATCTCCTCCAGATCCTTGCAACAGGCATCGCCAAATTCATACTGCCCACCCGATTTTTCAGGCATCAATAGCTGTTCATCCATATAATGCCTTACCGTATCAATGGTAACCCCGTGTTTTTCCGCAAATTCCCCGATACGCATACAATCACACCCATTTTGGTTTATTTCCGATGAATCTTTTTAAGCTTACATCAAAAAACTAAAACAAATCAATCCTATTTATCGTCAATCGTCAAGTTAAGTTTTACTCCGTCGTTTTTAATCGAACGAATGCTCATTGACATATATATATCAAAATGATATATTAAAAATAATCCTTTTGAATGGAGTTCCACCTATGCCGCAAGACAATCGCACCATTTATATCATCTTAGGCCTGCTCAGCCACGAACCGATGACTGGTTATGAGATTAAGCGGAGAGTGACCACAACCATCAGTTTCTTTTGGGAGGTCGGTTACGGCCAAATCTATCCGGCATTGCGACAACTTCAAAAAGACGGCCTGGTCACCATGAAGCCGGAGGCGCGGGAGAACCGTCCCCGAAAAGTGTATACCATCACCGAATCCGGGCGCACGGAACTAAAAAACTGGCTTCATATTCCAGCCATCCGGGAATCGGAGCGGCACGAAATTCTCTTGAAACTCTTCTTCGGCAGCCAAATTCCGGTCCAGGCCAATCTCCAAAATATCGCCTCGTTTCGCAAGCGATCTGCCGCCGTTCTTGAGACGCTTACCGCCTTCGAGGAGAATCTACGCCCCATTACGTCAAATCCCGATCATCTCTATTACTTGCTGACCGTGCGTTTCGGTGAGTATCTCTATAAAGCATATTTGGATTGGGTTGATGAAGCCACGGCGACGCTGCAGAAGTTTACCTCCGGGGAGGGTCATCCCCCATCCGGAGCTGAAGACGCTGAATCTCTTGGGTTGAATACATCACAAAGAAAATAACAGAGGAGAGGAACCATGAAGCGGCAATCAATGCGGAAGACCCTAATTCTGATCTCATTCTTTCTATTCCCGGTGACTATCTACTATTTATCTCCAGCGCTTCCCATTGAAGGGGCCTTTCAAGGAATCGCCAGCGGTAGTCTGGTCTTATTCGCATTGCTTTTCTTGAGTTCGCTCATTTGCGGTAGGGCCTTTTGCGGTTGGGTCTGTCCTGCTGCGGGATTACAGGAAGCGTGTTTCGGGATTCAAAATAAACGGGTGGTTCGGGGATACTGGGTTAAATACCTGATCTGGGGTTGCTGGATGGCGGTACTCATCCTGGCAGTGATATCCGCCAAGGGGATTCATGCCCTGGACCCCTTTTTTGCGACCGATCATGGGATTTCCATCGCTGAACCCAGCAATTATATCATCTATTACTCGGTGATCGCTTTGATCTTCATCCCCGCCCTGGGGATCGGTAAACGTTCCTTCTGCCACTCCATCTGCTGGATGGCGCCGTTTATGGTCCTCGGTATGAAAATACGAAACTGGATCCAATGGCCGGCCTTGCACCTTGAAACGAACCCGGAGCGCTGCAGCCATTGCCAGCGCTGCACCAGAGAATGCCCTATGAGCTTAGAGGTCGAAACGATGGCTAAGGACGGAACCATTGCCAATTCCGAATGTATTTTATGCGGCAACTGTGTGGATACCTGTCCGAAAATGGCGATCCATTACGCCTGGATGAAAAAGCGGTCGCTTCCCGCAGCAACGACCGCAACACGGAATACGCATTAACATCGAACTAAAACTCCAAGGGTAGCTTGCGGTTCTGCCCTTGCCAGTAATGATTAAAAAACCATCCCCCTTGGATCTTGGGATTTCTTCCGGAACGTTGGGCCCTTTCCAGATAGGCGGCGATCAATTGGTTCTCCCGGGCGAAAGCAGTTTGGGAAACCCGGGCGAGCTCCTCATCGGTCGCCGCTTCCGGATTGGTTACCTGGGGCAACTGTTCAAAGCTTATTTCCAACCTATCTCGTTCGGTACGGTATTCATCCCGGTCGATCAATCCCGCTAAGGCGAGCCGATGGATCCGTTCCCGCTCTTTCCAATAGTCCACTGCGGCCGTCTGATCCTCCTCTGTGAAGAACGGCACGTCGTCTACCGGCCAAACCGGTTTGAATACCGCCAGGCACGGGGTGGAAGCGCCGGTCACCCAATAAGTAGAGCGTTTCTCCCCCAACTCTCCGATGTAACTGCCGGTAGTATGATCACCGATCAGGCCTCCAGCGTGCATGCAAATGCTCCGTACCGAACCGTTCTTAAACTCTCTGCCTGCAAAGCATTCCTCGTGACTGCGCAGGATGGTCTTAAGCGTGGTTGCGGTGATAGAGCCGCTTTCTCGTTCCAGACTTGCCTGACTCGTGTTGCAACGTACCCAGGCGCCGCTGAAATGGGTGAATAGTTTATCGCTGTAACAATCGCGGAAACTGAAATCCTTCTCTCCGCGGCACCAGCCCTTATCGACAGCCCGCTTCACCAGGTCGGGATGACACTTGTCATAGTCGCTCCCGAGGGTCAAACAGTTGGAGATGGCATAGACGTCTTTGACCTTTTTTGCGGCCCAGTAAGGTCCCGCTGTTTCAAGCACCCAGGCCGACCGGGGATCTGCGATTAAAAACGAATTATGATAGGTAAAAGGCTTGGCAAAACCACAATTCCCACCCTGGCCGTATTCCTCAAGGAGTTTAGTGATGGTCCCAACCGCTTCCTCGCTGGTCCGGCACCGCTCTAGCGCCAACCGGGCCAGATCCATGCCGAGCAAAGCCGGAGGCCCGTACTTTTCTTTGGTGAATACCGCCTCATTTCCGATATTCAGGCCGAACTCATTGAAGCCCATCTCGCAACCCCAGATCCAGGAGGGCTTTAGCAAGAACACCTCGTAGGTTTCATCCGGCTCCGGGATTTGAATATAAGTAGTTTGGATAGATTGTTTTGAATCTTGGGTCCGTTTTCTGCCGGGAACCCGGACCATGATATGCGGCTCATTAGGCTGCCTATCGCTGCTTTTGGCGAATAACGCCTTACCGTTTTGCGTTACATTTCCAAGGGCTACCATTGTATCACACATCACTAACACCCGCTTACTTTTAAACTTTTATCTATATCTTCGGGCTCACTGGCTGTTTTCCTGCCAAGGCAGAGTTAAGCTATGCGGTCCGGGTAATCCATTTATGTTAAAGGTTTGGGGGCTGTGGTATAATATGGTTATTACGATTTGAAAAATGGGAATGGGAGATTGACCTATGATCAATAGGCAAATCCTTCAAAAACTAACCTCATATTTCTTGGAACGAGGCGAGCTATCCGCTGCATATCTGTTCGGCTCCCACGTGAAAGGTAAAAACCGCCCCCACAGCGATCTCGATCTGGCGGTTTTATTCGATCCCAAACTCGATGTATTTCAGAGGTTCGACAATAAACTCCAAATTGCAAACGACCTTGAAGAATCTTTAAACGTAAAGATCGATCTAGTGGATCTAGAGAGCGCTGATTTATTTTTCATCCATCAAATAATGCTGGATAAACTGCTGATTTATGAGAAAGACCGGGAACGCCGGGTAGAATTCGAAGTTAAAGCGCGCCGTGATTTCTTCGACAGACAACATTTTTACGACCTTTATTACCGGGAGGCCTTGAAAAGGATAGAAGGGAGGTCATGATTTCGATGGTTGAACCAAACGTGATCGTAAGAATCCTTACACTCCTCGATGAATACCTCCGGGATTTGGAAGAGATACGTCAAACCAAGAAACTGCAAGATTTTTTAACCGATAAAGTAACCCGCAGATATTCCGAACGGACCCTGCAGATCGCCATGGAAGCTTGTCTCGATATCGCTGGTCATATCATATCATACGAAGGCCTCCGGGAACCGGTGGATAACAAGGACTGTTTCCAGGTATTGTACGAAACCGGGATCGTTCCGAATGATCTCTCTGAGCGGTTAAAAAAGATGGCCCAATTCCGTAACGTGGTAGTTCATGATTATTTGAGAATCAATCCGGAGATTATCTTCTCGATTGTACAACGAAATCTTCCCGATATAGCATCCTTCGCGGCAATTATTAAACGAAAGTATATTGATTCCAAAGATGACAGAAAATAGAAATGGCTGCCTGCATCTACATTTGCCCATGACGGTTTACGGTAAAAGTAGCTTAGGAATCAATGATGAGTCGCCTATGTTAGTAAGTATACTCCTGAAATGTGCTTATTTGTATTTTCCGTCAACCCATAACGGAAGTCGGTATGCCTGTTTGGCGTAGAAATC
>DASVMB010000379.1:0-4660 GCA_036384575.1 Bacillota bacterium | reverse complement strand
TCGAAAGGGTTTATCCCCATCGAGAATCTGGTTGTTTTAAATTGATCGACTAAAACAACCAGATTCTCGATGGGGATAAACCCTTTCGATTTTTGTTGGCTTTTAGAACCCGGGGGAAGTTTTCAAACGCCGGAGCTTATCATGGTCTATTCCTGTCATGGCCTCGGCGATATGTCCCGAACCTTTCACCGGCTTTATCGGAACAACTTGTGCCGCGGAAGCTTTAAGATAAAAAACAGGCCCATCCTGATCAATAATTGGGAGGGTACATGCTTTGATTTTACCCCAGAAAAGTTACTGGACATGGCAAAGATCGCCAAGGAATTGGGAATCGAGCTGTTTGTTCTGGATGATGGCTGGTTTGGCAGGAGAAACAGTGATACCTGTTCCCTGGGAGATTGGTATGTTAACCGAGAGAAGCTTCCCGAGGGGTTGGCAGATCTTGCGCAAAGAATGAACCGTCTGGGACTGGAGTTCGGTTTGTGGTTTGAGCCGGAGATGATATCCCCCGATAGCGAGTTATACCGGAACCACCCGGATTGGTGCATTCATGTTCCCGATCGGAACCGGACCCAGTCCAGACATCAGTTGATCCTTGATTTGACCAATGATGAGGTTTGCGATTATATCGTGAAAGCCGTCAGTGAGATTTTAAACAGCGCTCCGATCCGTTATGTAAAATGGGACATGAATCGGAATATGACGGAATCCGGTTCGGCTTTTCTGCCGCGGGAGAGACAACGCGAAACTGCCCATCGGTATATGCTGGGGTTGTATAAAATAATGGAGGCCATCACCTCCATTTTCCCCCAAATACTGTTTGAAAGCTGTTCCGGCGGCGGGGGCAGATTTGATCCGGGAATATTGTACTATATGCCCCAGACTTGGACCAGCGATGATACGGATGCCGTTGAAAGATTATATATTCAGTACGGCACCAGCCTGGTTTACCCTGTAGTAACGATGGGAGCTCACGTATCCGCGGCACCCAACCATCAAATAGGGAGAATTACCAATCTTGAAATCCGGGGGCACTTGGCTATGTCCGGAAACCTCGGATATGAACTGGATCTATCCGGATTAACATCCGCAGAGAAGGAACTGGTGAAAAAACAGATCGCCGATTACAAAGAGGTCCGGGAATTGGTCCAATTCGGGGATTTTTACAGGCTGAAGAGTCCTTTTGAGGATAATGAGGCGGCTTGGATGTTTGTATCTGAAGATGTAAGGCAGGCGCTGGTATTTTATTTCAGGATACTGGCAAAGCCCAATCCGCCGCTCGTCTCCCTCCTCAAGTTAAGAGGCCTCGATGAGTCCAGAAATTACCAATTCATGGGAACGGGACGAATCTATAACGGTGACGAATTGATGTATGCCGGGATAACGGTACCTAATTTACACGGTGATTTCGCGAGTACATGTTGGAGGTTTGAAGCCAATGCCTAAAGCCTTTATTTGGGTACAGCATTATCAATTGATAGAGTTGGCTGGTTGCCGGCATTATCAAAAAAACGGTTTTTTAAATATACATAATGAAATATTCGTTTATTGATTGCTTATTTAACGGCATAAACCATTTAAAATAAAGGGTTTATGAAATGTTACAAAATGAATAAAATATTGTTGCCGGTTGTATTGTAAAAACGTTTTATTGGTATTATAATAATCTTAAATCACATATTGCCAGTTTGACATTTGCTGGGTGTGAGTCTAGGCAGGGAAAATAAAGAGGAGGGACAAAATGAAAAAATGGTTATTCTCGGTTTTAGCAATCGTATGTATCGCGAGTTTTGCGGTAACCGGTTATGCAAAGAATGAGGTTTTAAAGATCGCTTGTGCCGGTGCGTTTCAACCTCATGAAAAAGAGTACATAATCGGCACTTTTATGAAAGGCTTCGAATCTAAGTATAAAGTCCAAGTTGAAGTGGATTTCATTTCTCAAGCGGATGGAATCAAGAAGATCCAAGCCGAGCAAGAAAGCAAAAATATTGTTTCCGATGTCCTGTTTGTAGATACCGCAAATATGCCGCCCTATGTAAACGGTGGCTGGGTGGAAGATATTACGAAAACAGTTAACGGGACCCGCTCCACCCTTACCAATATGTTCGACAACACGACGACCAAGGATGGCAAGCGTTATTTCGTCCCGATTAGTTTCGATGTTTATATCACCATTGCCAATAAAAAAGCTTTAAAATACTTACCTAAGGGACTCAAGGAGAAGAATGTCGTAAACGGACTTACTTGGGAGCAATATGCGGTTTGGGCTAAAGCGATAGCGGTCGGTGAAGGCGTTGGGAAAACCATGTTGCCGGCCAATATGACCGGTTCCCAGTTGCTATACCCGATGGGTGGATTAGGGATGGCTTATGGCGCCAAGTTCCCTGAGTTTAATTCCGATGGTTTTAAAAAAGCGATGAATATTATTGCTGACATGGCCTCAGGGAACGCGTTTTATCCGGAACAGGCTCAATATTCGGCCCCGACCGATCCCCTGAAGAGTGGAGCGGTTTGGTTGACATTTGCGCATATGGGACCCATCGGGGTGGCCTACAGCGCATCTCCCAACGAATATATTATCGGTGCTGCTCCGAAAGGACCCCGGGGAGCCGGTTCAACCGCGGGCGCCTGGTGTTATGGGATCCAAAAAGGCACCAAAAATCGGAAATTAGCCGAAAAATTTATTGCTTATGTTTTGAATCCCCGAGTTAATTATGAGTATTGTTTGGAGATGGGCGGGGTGTTGAGCCCTATAAAGCAAGTCGGCAAAATGATGGATTCCAGTGATGTCATTATGATAGCCGGTAACAAGATGCTGGATAATACCATAATTTCCGGAGTGCCTTCTTCCCAATATACCGATTGGAATGCCGTGAAACTTCTTTATGGCGAATTATTCAATAAGATCTTGAAAGATAAAGCGGTTCCGGATGATCAATACTTCTCCGATTTGCAGGCCCGATTGGAAAAGCTGCAGAAGTAGGGCTTTACCTGAAAAAAGAGGGATGCCTAAAAACATCCCTCTCTTTTTTTATTCGAAAGTAAGGGAGCAATCATTTTGATAAATCGCAAATTATCAAATTCCAAAAAAGCCATACCATATCTCTTATTGCTGCCGGCCTTCATTTATTACGCGGTTTTCTGGCTTACCCCCGTTTTTTCGGGGATGGTTGAAGCCTTTACTGACGCTCATGGTCAATTCACCTTCGAAAATTTTACGCTCATGTTTCACTCGGAATTATTTGACAAAGCCGTGATGAATACCGCGATCTTTGCCGCGGTCTCCGTAGTCCTGCAATATTTTATAGCTCTTTTTCTCGCGGTTCTATTAAACCGTAAATTCAAAGGCTCCAAATTTCTTACTTTTATTGCCATGATACCGATGGCCATTACTCCCACCGCGGTGGCGATCCTTTGGAAGACAGGCTTGGTCAAGGAAGGTTGGATTAATACAATTTTGCTCGCCCTTCATTTGGTGAAGGAACCGATCGTTTTCCTAAACTATGAGGGATTGGCAGCGGTTTTCCTGATCATATTGATTGACACCTGGACCGTGACTCCTTCGATCATGATCATCCTACTCGCGGGTTTACAGGGAATGCAAAAAGAGTTACGGGAAGCGGCATATACCTTCGGAGCCAACAAATGGCAGATATTCAAGGACATCACCTTGCCGATATTAAAGCCCTCCATTATTACATCGGTAATTTTGAGACTAATCTCAGCCATCCAAGTGTGGGCCATTGCCGTTATGGTTTTAGGCTACGGCAAGGCACCGTTTTTGGTGGAAAGAATCGCTTTTTACGTAGATGTAATACCCGGAGTGGCAACGAGTCAAAAAATTGCCTTTTCACTATCCTTTACCACTACAATTATTGTGTTTCTAGTGACAGTATTCTATCTAAATGCAACCAAACAAAAGAACAAATTAGGGGGTGAGCGGTGATTGGATAGGCTGAACATTATTCAAAAAGCTGTCATTAGCATTATTCTCGCAACAATGGTAATCGCTGTGGTTACTCCACTATTGTTCTTTTTGAATGTTGCTTTTTCATCCGATGTCGAAATGTCGAAGTTTCCAAAGTCAATCATTCCTAAGTTTACGGTCACGGTAAAGGTCGCTCCGGCAGCAGACGGTGAATACGAAATATTCTATAACAAAGGGGAAGGCTACGAATCGATCATTACGACTAGAAACCCTATTAAGCTGGAAAACCATTTTAAGAGACAATATTCGGTGACCGTTCCGGGCGAAAAATTGCTGGCCGACTTCGGCAAAACAAGGAAAAAGGGCCTGATGGAGTTTACATATGTGAAAAATACTTTCTATAATTTCAACCAGTTTTTTGCGATTGTCAATAACTCATTACCGGCGCTGAAAAACAGCATTTTAGTTTGCTTATACACCATCCTGATTTCCTTGATTATCGGAAGTATGGCTGGATATGCCATGGCCCGATATTCATTCAAATTTAAAGAGACCATCAATATCACGCTGCTGATTGTGAGAATGTTTCCGGTGGTTGGAATCAGCATTCCCATGGCCATTTTACTCATTAAGTTTGGTTTATTTGACACCTTGTTGGGTTTGGCTTTACTATATTCAATTCCCAATGTAGCGCTTACGGCATGGATTACATCAAGTATTTTTGTCGGTATC
>DASVMB010000378.1:0-3508 GCA_036384575.1 Bacillota bacterium | reverse complement strand
CGTAACTTGTCACTTGAGGGTATTTCGACCGATCCATGCATAGCATAACGCGTAAATCATTCGATTGCAACAGTTCTTTCCCCGCCTGTCAAACTTTTTCGTCCTGATGATGAAAATTCACTTCAAATCCGGCAAAAAAAGGAAAAACCGTTTCCGTAGCGAAAAAGATCGGCGCAAAGGAGGAATTGCGAATGGAACAAACCCACCGGACAATTCTCGAAACCGCCCCGGCGCGCCGGACCACCGGAAAACGGATTATCTTGCTGATTTGCCTGATTCTTTTGGTTTTCTTGTTGCTTTTATATTCTTGCCGGAACTGGTTGGTTAAAACCGTAGTCGAACGGGTCGTCCGGCAGAACCTGGGAGTGACTGTCAACATCGGCAGCCTGCGGCTGGATCCCTGGCATGGAGATTTGGCGATCACCGATTTGATCGTCTATAACCCGCCGGGTTTCGACCACGCGAATACACCGACAACCCTTGCCCGGATCCCATCGATCCGGATCCAATATGACTTACCCGCTTTCTTTCAAAAAAACAAGTTACACCTGACATATCTGGAATTGAACCTGTATGAGATGAGTATCATCAAGAACCGGCGCCAGGAGTTCAATCTAAACCGGATTCAATCCCTGGCCGGCGGAAGCGCGAAACAGGCTGCGTCCCGTCAGGTCTCCGCGGAAAAACCTCAAGGATTGGAATTTCAGATCGACCGCCTGACACTTACCGCCACGCAACTGATGTATCTAGACTACTCCAAAGCCAAACCCAAAACCCTCCGGATTAAACTGGGAATCTACCAAGAGCGGTTCACCAATCTAAACAGTCTGGATGATTTGGTCCGGGTAGTTGCCGCGAGAGTTGTGGCCAAAGCGGGATTGTATAACCTGGGGTTGCCCTTCAGGCATTTGTCCCAAGGGGTAGAGAAGGCCGGTGGCAGGATCTCCAGTGGTTTGAGAAAAGCTGCGGCCGGAGCCGATCACTTTCTCAAGGGAATCATTAAAAAATAGTCATTTCTTAACTGAACTGCATGGTTATTTAAACGGAGGTCTTGCCGATGGCGGAAGTGATCATTCAGGAATGCCCCGGATACGATTTACAGGTCTTAACTGCTAAGCTGAACGAAGGTATGGCCTTACTGGGTGGGTGGGGGCGGTTTATCCGTCCGGGTCAAAAGGTGCTTCTCAAGGTCAACCTGATCGGTCCCAAGACGTCGGAATCAGCGGCAGTCACCCATTCAGAGTTCGCCCGGGCGCTCACTCGGATCCTGAAACGGGAGGGGTGTGAGGTATGGATCGGAGACAGCTCCGGCGGTGCGATAGCCGGAATAGCGCCTACCAAACGGGCTTTTGAAACATCGGGGCTTCAAAAAATCGCCACCGAAGAAGGGGCGATTTTAAAGAACTTCGACCGGGAAGGTGTGGTCGAAATAACTCCACCCGGAAAAACAAACCGGTTATATCTGGCGCGGCCGTTATTCGAGGCTGATCTGGTCATCAATCTTCCGAAACTAAAAACGCATAGCGCCGGGGTTTACACCGGAGCGGTCAAGAATTTCTTTGGTTGTGTTCCGGGATTGCGTAAGGCCGCCTATCATCAGGCGGCCCCGGATCCGGGAGACTTGGGGCAAGTCTTCTCCGATATTCACCGTTCGGTCAAGGCCGGGTTACATATCATGGATGGAGTAACCGCCATGGATGGAGCCGGTCCCACTGCCGGGAAGGTGTATCCGGCCCACAAGATATTGATCAGTACCGATCCGCTAGCCTTGGATACGGTGGCTGCCAGGATGATCGGCCTCGGGGTTGAGGAGATTCCCACCCTGCGGGCAGCAATTGCCGACGGCTTAGGAGTCTCCGATTTGAATCGGATCAAATTGGCCGGGGATTATCATACGATTCCAATGTTACACGGTTTCAAAATTCCCCGGCCGAGGCGGACGAAGGGAGGATCCCAATTTCTGATCCGGCTGATCGATTTTCTCAAGACCCGTCCCCGGATCCAAACCAAAATTTGCAAGAACTGCAATACCTGTGTCGACAGCTGTCCGGTTGGCGCGATTGACCGCGACAGTAAACGGGTTGATGATACAAAATGTATCGAATGCCTATGCTGTCACGAACTATGCATGTATAAGGCGGTTCGCCTGAAACACGACCATTGGTTGGCAGGTCTTTTGACCGGATTTCGGGAAGATTAAAACGATATCCATTGACATCCCGGTCGAACTCTGGTAAGCTATTAGTAATTTAATATCACATTGGATACGGATTTCAACATTGATCCTTTAATGCTAGTCCCGTGAGGCTAGGAAGGTTGCGTGCACGATATCATTCCGTTTCAGTTACTTTCCGGGAGTTTCGCCGTGAAAGCTAACTTGCAGAAATTCACCTTCTTACGCCTGCGTAAGAAGGTTTTTTATTGCTCCGGCTGATTGCGGGTGCCTGTGAAATAACGGTTGGAGGTGTTGATATGGTTGAGATTAAGGCTCAAGTAATGGATGAGGAAAATATCCGGCGGGCGCTGTACCGGCTCTCCCATGAGATCACCGAGCATAACAAGGGGACCTCGGACCTGATCCTCGTAGGTATCCGGACCCGGGGAGTGCCGCTGGCCAACCGGTTAGCGGAGTTCATCAAGGAACATGAGAATGTTCAGGTTCCCGTGGGAATGTTGGATATCACTTTTTACCGGGATGATCTCTCGCTCATCTCGTCCCAGCCGGTAATCCGCCGGACCGAACTTCCGCTAAACATCTCCGACCAGCGAGTAATCCTGGTAGACGACGTGCTCTTTACCGGAAGAACGGTTCGGGCGGCGCTGGACGCCTTGATGGATCTGGGGCGTCCCAGCAGTATTCAGTTGGCGGTGTTGATCGACCGGGGTCACCGGGAACTCCCGATCCGGGCGGATTTTGTCGGAAAGAACGTTCCCACGGCCCGTCGCGAAGTGGTTCAGGTCAGGCTGAAAGAGACTGACGGCGAAGATCGCGTAGTAATAACTGAATATGAAATTTCCCCAGCTTGATCCCTTTAAATCTTGCCCCGTGAGGCAGGTAAGGGAGGACGGGTAAACGCGATCATCCTCCCTTTTGGGAGTTTTTTTATGGCTTCTGAGGCGCCCCAAAAACATTTTGTCCCATGGAGAGGAGACGATCTGTTTTTTGGGACAGCCCTCAACGATATAAGAAGCAACCAATACGAATAACGGAGGAAAAAAATGATCGGAAAAACGGTTGATGTCAATGAACGATTGCCGCTAATCCAGAGCATTCCCCTGAGCTTGCAACATCTTTTCGCAATGTTCGGAGCGACGGTGCTAGTTCCGTATCTGGTGGGACTGGATACTTCAGTGACCCTCTTTACCAGCGGTATCGGAACCCTGCTTTACATTCTCATCACCAAAGGCAAAATCCCGGCTTATCTCGGATCGTCTTTCGCTTTCATTACGGGATTGATGGCCATCATCGGCGCGGCTCCGGGTAATTTGGGAAGCCCTGAGAAGATCG
>DASVMB010000377.1:0-5136 GCA_036384575.1 Bacillota bacterium | reverse complement strand
TACTCGCTCAAATCAATTTTGAAGAAGTACCCGACATCGGGAGCTTTCCTTCACATGGGATTTTGCAATTCTATATCTCACCGAAGGATGATGTTTTCGGCCTTAATTTTGACAAACCGACCGACCAGGCAAGTTTTCGAGTTATCTACATCCCTGAAGTAATCAAGGATTACGCAAAACTGATGAACGACTTTAGTTTTGTCTGTAATGATGATGAATATTTCCCGGTAGGGGCGGAAGGCGGGCTGGAGTTCAAAGTGGAGCATGCTCCGGTAGGGACCGGGGATTTCCGGTTCGAAAAACTATTGAATACCTCTTCATACAATTTGTTTGACGATCAGCAAGCGGATTGGTATGAAGAGCATTATTCAAGCGCCGGACACAAAATGGCCGGATACGCCTATTTTACGCAAAGCGATCCCCGGGATACCTCGTATCAGGATTATGACATTTTGTTACTGCAAATGGACAGCGACGATGAACTCAATATGATGTGGGGCGACAGCGGGGTAGCCAACTTCTTTATCAGGCCGGAAGACTTAAAAAACCTGGATTTTACCAAAGTATTATATAACTGGGATTGTTGCTGATATATACAGTCACGGATTCTTGGAACCATGAAAGTATAAAGACCTATTTAACTACGAAAGGCGCGAAATACACGAAAAAAAACCAAATCTGCGTATTCCATTTTCGTGATTTTCGTGTGTTTCGTGGTTTAAAGTAAACTTACTTGAGCGACAAGCATCATTGGCATTTTCTAGGTTGAAACGAGGAGGAAAAGTGATGATGGCACCACTTAAATTAACCTGCCTAAGCGGTATGCGGGATGGCGAGGCCGTTCAGGTTTTGTTGAAGGATAATGCATCATTAGCTGAAGCTAATGCAGTTATCGAAGCAATTCTGGGACGCTCGGAGGATTGCACGGTCAGTTTCCCGGAAGATCCGGAGTTGTCCCGGCGGCATGCCCGGCTTATCTGGAACGCCCCAAACGCTTCCTGGCGATTGGAGGATTTAAAGAGTACCAACGGTACTTACCTGGGGGAGTTTAGTCAAGCCAAGCAGATAGATGAGCCGGTTTCACTGGCCTATGGCGATGTTTTCCGGGTCGGCCGTACCTGTCTGCGTTTGGAACCGCCGCTTTTACGGGAGACTGAGACTGCCGCCGTGGCTTATGCCCAGGCTGGGGACGAACCTTCCCGGCCGGTGAAACCGGAATAGGCAAGAAAGTGATCGTTTTAATATTAATAAAGCTCTGTCTCTCGAAGGGTTGACTGAAAAGGAAGTACTTTAAAGGGTATCGGCCAATCCTTCGCAGTTTTCAGGAGATTATGCATCAAAGAATAGCTTTAAACAAAAAATCATAAGGAGACTGACTACAATGGGGAAAATTATCAATTTTAAGATTAAACTATGGTTGATTATTTTAGGGGCCTTAGCGGTTGTGATTGCCATCGGCGTCATTGTCGACTCAATCGATCAAAAAGCTAACGGACCGGAACAATCCTTCGCCATCTATAATTCGGGGGATAAGGAAGTCAGCGTCACCTTTCACCGCCCGAAGCAGAACAACGAGTACGGCGGTTACCTGGATGACATCTCCGTAAAACCGGGTGAGACTAAAATGCAGGATTATCCTGCCGGCACTTACAAAGTGATTGTCTGGGACGGCAGCGTCACGGATGATAATTCGGAGGAGTTCCGGAGCATCAAAAATTTCAAAGTGGAACTCCCCGATGGTAAGGATAATATCAACCCCATTTACATCGATACTACGGGAAATTATTTTGCATTGATAAACGTCAACTATCTCTACTCCGGTTCGGCACTGACCAATCAAATCGCTGAATCCGTCGGGGCCTCCGGAACGGATCCGGTGCTCAAGAAATTGTATAACGGTAAACTCCCGTTCCGTACACTTGAACAGGACACAGACCAAACAATTGTGGGACCCAGCGATAAACTCCCCAAAGAGGTTAGCGCCGGTGAAAGTGTGTATATTCTGGCTCCGGTGCCCAATACCGTCAAAACAAATGATGAGGTATATCAATATGCGTTGCGTTTTATGGAAACGCATATGCAACAGTAGAGACTGTGGGGGGAATACAATATGTTACAAGACGGTTTTGTTCTGAAACAAATGCAGAAGTATAATCGCAGACTTTTCATCATCACGATCGTGCTGATTTGCCTGGCAGTTACATCGGGAAACGAATTGGTGAAATACTGGCACAATCTGCAAAAGGGCCCTTTTGAAATCACGGCCCGTCAGCTAAACAGGATTCAAAGTGTGGATTCCCTTAGGGAATATTATGTTAAAGTAAGGGGCCAAAAACTCTATCGGCTTTCAAAAAGTCATGATTATTATTTATTGGAAATCAATCATGCTTTTTTGGTGGTAAAGGGCAAAGTCGGTGAAGACAGCCTCGAATTCAGCGGTGAACTGAAAGACCTCCCGGATGATGAACGAAAAAAGCTTGATCAAGCACTCGGCGTCATGAACGGAGAGGGTGGAAAGCCAAAGGTATCCATTCACCCGGTATTCCTTGAGGCAGGAGAGCTCCAGACCCGTGAAAGCACTGACTATTGGCTGTTTGGGGCTTTGCTGGTTCTCGTCATCAGAAATATTTTTGTATTACTTAGAAGACATTCCGATCCAAGTTTACATCCGAGTTGCAAATACCTGTCCAAGCTCGGTTCGGTGGAGACAATCGTGATTAACATTGACAGCGAGGTGAGTAAAGCCGAAGGCGCTTTCGGGAAAGCTTCGCTGATCGTTACCGATTCCTGGATTATCGTGAAGAAGTTTTTTAAGCTCCAGTTTCTTGCCCTATCGGATGTTGTGTGGGCCTATCAAAAAGTGACTTCACACCGGTACAACTTGATTCCGGTGGGTAAAACCCATGAGTTGATCGTTTATACCAAGGACCAGGAAGTTCACGAGTTCAAGGTTAAAAACGGCCTAACGGGCGAAGAAGCGGTGGAGCTGATTGGCTCCAATGCGCCTTGGGCTTTTACCGGATATTCGGAAAAGTTGGAAACGATGTGGAAGAAAAACCGGCCCGATTTCATCCAGGCGGTTCAGGAACGGTCAGGCAATTCGGGTCGATGAATGGTTGATCTTTACCATTGAAGGAAGGGTAATGAAGTGTCTGAGAGTAAGGTTTGTTTATTGCGGAATATTCACAATGTAGAGGATGGGGTCGAAGGGGAGGTTTATTTTAAACTCTTTAATCAATATATAAAACTATATTCCTGGAAGGGTGCGGGAATGAACTATATTGAAAAATGCGCCAATTATTTAAACTCCTTCAGTGATGAAGTAATTAACCGGTTGTGCGAGGCCTCGATCCGGTATTGTAATGATTTCTGTGATATGGTTGGCGAAGAGCCGAAAGAATGGTCCTATATGTAGGCGCTTATGAAGGTGAAAATCCCTGGGGAGATTTTACTACGAAAGATGAATGGAATTACGCGTAAAAGTTAGCAAGTATACAGCAGAAAATGTGCAGAGGCAGGATATTCCCGGCTTGGTCTAACTGAGATCCTCTTGGCCCCTTTAAAAGGGGGAACCACCATGCTCCGGTGTTTGTAAAAGCAGCTGGGAGCAGCTAAACCGAATTGGCCCGCGAAGTCATTCTTTTTTCCCTTTTAAAGGGGGTAGGGGATCTGGTTTTAGGCCGGAGTATTTGCTAGGGCACATGAAAGGATGAGAAGTGATGAGGGCTAATATCACATTGATGGATATTAGCTCAGATGTACACAGGCATGACGGACGGAGGAATTGATCAATGAAGCCGGTCCGGGAAATTTACGAACGGATTGCCAAAATAGACTGGTTCTCCAATTGCGGCAAGGAAATCAATGATATCGGCATCAGCTATGAGCCGATGAAGGATTGGAAAACGGCAGTTCAAAAATGTAAGAGTAACGTTTGGGAAAGTGTCCAGCTCGAAGCTAGAAATATCTTAACTGTTGCCTTATCTAACAATTGGCCGAATGAGGATCGATTGTGGAATGAGATTACCGATCAGGCCAAAGAATTGTTGAACATAGGAGTGATACCGGTGATCACGGAATTCGTGAATCACCGTCAACTTGATATAGCGGTTTTGCACAGTGTCCGATGGGACACACTCGCCGCAATGATGGAACATGCATATAGTCCTTACGTAAAGCCCGGTTTTTATACCGAGTTATTGAAAGTGTACGAAGTCGGTCATTTTCCTTGCGGTTGGAAAGGAAAATGGCCTGACGGAACGTTGCTGATATATTAGTAAATTTTGCTTGAAATGAAAGCGTGAGATATATTCTGTCAACCGCAGCCGGATGGTTAACGGATTAGGAGTGGACCGTGATGCAACCCAAAAATGATACTGCCGCTTCCTCAGGGGAGCAAACATATCTTGCAAGCGATGCTTATCAAACCAGGCTGGATGCGGACAAAACTCAGCTGGCCGCGGAAGGTTATCATACGATACTGGCGGTGCAACCTCAGCCCGTAACGGCTGGAGCGGCGGCAACTAAGGAAGAACAAGAACTCTACCGGATCGGCGACTATATCGGCGACCGTTACGAAGTGCTGGCGATCCATCGGGGCGCCTGGGGAGTGATCTATGTGACCTATGATCATCAAACGGAACTTCCCCGGGCCTTAAAGACGATCCAAAAAAGATATCGGTTTGATAAGCAATTGTTGGAGCTCTTTAGGGAGGAAGCCGCTCTTTGGGTCGGGCTTGAGAAACATCCGTATATTGTAAGGGCTTATAGTGTAGAGGAATATGAAGATCAACCTTTTGTAATCACCGAATATATCAGCAATCCCCAGGGCAATGACTTACGAAGCTGGCTGGGGAGTTCCAAGTTAACCCTGGCGGTCGGGGTGGAGATGGCGCTGAAGATTGCTCAAGGCATGCAATACGCCCATCATAAAGTAGCCGGACTTGTGCATCGGGATTTAAAACCGGCCAATATTCTGGTAGACGAATACGCCCAGCCGTATATCACCGATTTCGGCCTGGTTCGGGCCGCCGGATCCGATGCGGGCACACCCGCCTATATGGCTCCGGAGCAGTGGCGGAAGGAACCCGTAACAGTCCAAACCGATATTTACGCTTTCGGATGCATTCTTTACGA
>DASVMB010000376.1:0-3795 GCA_036384575.1 Bacillota bacterium | reverse complement strand
ACCATGAGTGAAGGTATTGTCATCATCCGGCTGGTGGACCAGATGAAGCGTACCGGAACCATTCATTTGATCTCGGTTTCCGGTCTACATGTAGGCTTGGTGGTCCTGACTCTGCTGGCGCTCTGCCGTTTCTTCCGTATTCCGGAACGTTACCGGATTCTTCCCGTAACCCTGGGAATCTGGTTTTACATCCTGATGACCGGGATGGAAACACCGGTACTCCGGGCGGGGTTGATGATCCAGCTGTATCTCCTGGGTAAACTGCTGAAGACTCAGGATGAGCCGGTAAACCGGCTCAGTTTGGCGGGGTTGATCATACTTTTTCTAAAGCCGGTCAATCTGTTTGAGATCGGCTTCCAGCTTTCGTTTCTTGCAACCCTGGGGATCATCTGGCTCTATCCGCTGCTGAGGACCTGGTTGCATCCGGCCCGGCTTCACCGGAGCACTATGGGATCAAAACCGGCGGGCGGGCGGTCTTGGCCGGAGTTTTTGGTGAAACCGTGCCGCTGGGTATGGGAGGGTTTCCTGGCCTCACTTGCGGCTCAGGTTATGATTACACCGGTAATCGTTCACTATTATCAGACGATCACTTGGTCAAGCCCGATCGTAAACTTATTTTTATTACTTCCGACGGAGCTAATGGTCATCGGCGGACTCGCCGGGGAATTCCTCGGTCTTGGTCTGGCTTGGTGCGGCCGGTTGGTATTAGTCGGGGTAGATTGGACCACGAGTCTCGTCCGCTATATTCTTGCCTTTTGGGCCGGCCAGCCCTGGGCGGCTTCATGGTCACCCCGCTGGCCGTGGCCTTGGTTTGCCGGTTACTATCTCGCCATGCTCCTCCTACTTGACGCTTTGCGGCCTAACCGCCTAACCGGTAAGAGACATTGGAATCCGGGGCCGGTGTTCATCGGAGTCTTAATCGCGCTGAACTTGCTCACCTGGACGGCCTTACTTTACCGGCGGGAGCAAACATACCTAAGGGTGGCCTTTATTGACGTAGACCAAGGAGATTCGATCTTTGTCCGGACTCCGGCGGGGATAAACGTATTGATCGACGGCGGAGACAAAGGCAAGGGAAGGGACAGAGTGCTGCCTTTTTTACAGGCAAACGGCATAGAACGGCTGGATTACATATTCGCCAGCCATGGCCATTGGGACCACTTGGGGGGACTCGTAGAGGTGGTTCAAGAGCTTCAAGTGGGTCGCATCTATTTGACAAACGAACCCGACAATCCCGCGCTGCAAAGCTTGAAGATTGGTATTCAGAATCGGTACTCCCAAAAGATGAGAGTAAATCAGGGGTTTAAACTCCGTTTGGACAGTTCCGTATCCCTGGAGGTTCTGTTACTTCCCGATCCCGGTAATGAGAACGACCGATCGATGGTGCTCCTGTTTGGTTATGGGAAAAATAAACTGCTGTTAACAGGAGATTTAAGCGTAGAGGGCGAAGAGATCTTGCAACGGAAGTATCCGGCCGCGCTTCGGGCCACGGTGCTAAAGGTGGCGCATCATGGGAGCAATCAGGCGAGCGGTTTGAGATTTTTGACTCAGGTCCGGCCGTTACTGGCAGTGATCTCGGTGGGCGAGGGAAACCGTTACGGCCATCCCGGCAGCAGGACATTGAACCGGCTAAGGTCTCTGGGGGTGCGGGTATATCGGACCGATCAGTTTGGAACGGTTGATCTGAAGGTTTACCCGGAGAGGATAAGGGTAAGGTGTGAATCACCCCCTGGCTTCGCGTCTGATGGACGCGCACTCTCTACCGCTACACGGTGAGGAAGAACCCATTCGTGAAAACGATACATCAATGTATGAAAGGGGAAGCCGATGAATCGGGCGGAGTTTATCAAACAAATGAATGAGGGACGTTTGCTCCAGACGTACCTGCTCTTGGGTGAGGAGAAATTGTTCCAGGAGGAACTCCTGGGCGCCGCGCTCCGAAAATTGGTGGCAGAGGCGGATCGGGAGTTTAATTTTTTGAGGTTGAATGCAGCCACGGTTTCGCCGGAGGATCTGTTGAGCAATCTGGAAACCCCGGCTTTTTTTGGAAGCGGGGCCCGGATCATATCCCTGGAGGATTTCGAAAAGGCCGCGGCCGGGGTGGATGAGGCGGCAGTCAAAGGCTTGACCAGACTTGCCGGCGGGGTTTACTTTTTCATTTCCGCCGTAAAACTTGACGGGAGGAAAAAACTCCATCAGGAGCTGCAACGCCGGGTATTGGCCGTGGACTGCAATAAACTGCGACCTGCCGACCTGCCGCTCTGGATCAAGCAACGCTCCGAACATATGGGGTTGAAACTCACCTCCGATCAGCTCCGCCTTATTGCCGAACGGCTCGGTACCGACCTGCTCCTCGTCCGGACCCAGCTTGAGAAGGTCAGTACTTTTTGCGGCAAAGCTTCCTCTATCACCGATGACGATTTGGATCGGTTAATCACCGGCACGCCGGAAGCCGACATTTTCGGATTGATCGATGCGGTTTCCGCGAAAAACCCCAAGTTGAGCTTGGGGAAACTTGAAACGTATCTCGATTCGGGGGAGAACGAGCTAAAGCTCCTGGCGACTCTGGCGCGGCAGTTTCGGAATATCACAGCGGCATTGGTTGCCAAGGAGCAGAGACTGACACCCAGGAACCTGGCGGAGCGACTGGGGATCAATCCGTATGTGGCGGAGAAGAGTTTTTCACAGGCGGGGCGGTTTGATCTGGAAGAGCTTCATGGAATCCTGGAACGGTTGCTTCGGGCGGATTATGCGATCAAGACCGGCCAACGGGAACCGCGACTGGAGCTGGAGTTGGCGGTGGTGGAGATCACATCGGGGACACTCATCCGCCCTTTCCCACGGATGTATGAGTGAAAGTATGGCAGCGGGGAGGGACCACATATTTACCCAACCCCAAAGGGAGGGGTCTGGTATTTTTTCTCCTTCCAACGAGTATTCTGTATTCATATGAAACCGGCAGGAGTTTGGGTGACGGGCTGTCGAATTTTGGATGGTTCATTTTATAAAGCCATTGGAAGGAGAATCTGTTTTGTCACATACTATCACACTGATTCCCGGCGACGGCACCGGTCCTGAGTTAACCGCTGCAGCCCGCCGGGTGATTGAAGCCACGGGGGTAAAGATCGACTGGGAGATCCATGATGCCGGGATCGATGTGCTCGATAAGTACGGCACTCCATTGCCTGAACATGTTCTAGAATCGATTCGCCGCAACAAGGTGGCTCTAAAGGGGCCGATCACCACGCCTATCGGCACAGGGTTCCGCAGTGTCAATGTGGCCTTGCGGCATGCATTGGATCTGTACGCCTGTGTCCGGCCGTGCAAGTCCTATCCGGGAGTACGCTCCCGTTATCAGGATATTGACCTGGTCATTGTCCGTGAGAACAGTGAGGATCTGTATGCCGGGATCGAGTTCGACCTGGGAACCCCGGAAGCAGGACAGATCATCTCCATGGCAGGGGGTAAGATCAAGGCGGATGCCGCCATCTCCATCAAGCCGCTTTCCGTCTCGGGCTGCCGTCGCATCATCAAGTACGCTTTTGAGTACGCTGTTCGTAACGGTCGCCGTAAGGTGACGGCCATCGCCAAGGCCAACATCATGAAATTTACCGATGGTCTCTTTTACCGGGTGGGGCGTGAGGTAGCCAAGGAATATGAGGGAAGGATCGCCTATGAGGAAGTCCTGGTGGACGCGATGTGCATGCAATTGGTGCAACGGCCCGAAGGCTACGATGTACTGGTCCTGCCCAATCTTTACGGGGATATCCTCTCCGACCTCTGCGCCGGTCTCGT